>CAZOIE010000039.1:0-8880 GCA_964579905.1 uncultured Planctomycetia bacterium | reverse complement strand
GCTAAGAATCTACACAAGGTTTATAATAGTAAGACCAAGAAACTGAGTGTCTTAAATGGAATACATATTAATATAAAGAAGGCTGAAATATTATCTATTCATGGGCCCAGCGGTGCCGGTAAGTCCACGCTCTTAAATCTATTGGCTGGACTTGATGAGCCGACAAAGGGCGAGGTCTATATAAACGATAAGAACATATATAAAATGCCCGAGGTAGATAGGGCATATTTAAGAAACAAGGTTATAGGTTTTATATTTCAATTTTATCATCTGCTTGGTGAGTTTAGCGCTCTTGAAAATGTGATGCTGCCAGGGCTTGTTAATAACCGCGTGAATAAGGCTATTCTAGGGCAAAGGGCAACAGATATACTGAGTGAGATAGGCCTAAGCAAGAGGTTGTCTCATAGGCCTAGTGAGCTTTCAGGGGGAGAGCAGCAGAGGGTTGCCATTGCACGTGCTCTTATAAATGAGCCTGAGATTGTATTTTGTGATGAGCCGACCGGCAACCTTGATTCCAAGACATCGAAGGAGCTGACAGATTTAATAGTACATCTTAACAAGACAAGGAACTGTACATTTGTAATAGTTACGCATGAAGAGTCCATTGCGAATTTTGCACACAGGGTGCTCCATATTAAAGATGGAAAATTGGTTTAACTAACCTACGGTATGAATTTATACAAATAAAGGAGACAGTATGGGACTAAAGGTTTATGTTAATGGTAAGTTGCTGGATAAATCAAAGGCAACGGTTTCAGTTTTTGATCATGGCTTGTTATATGGTGATGGTGTCTTTGAAGGAATAAGATCCTATAACGGCCTTGTCTTTAAGTTAAAGGAGCATGTAGACAGGCTCTTTGAGTCGGCGCATGCTATTATGCTAAATATCCCTATGGGCAAGGAAGCTCTTACCAAAGCGGTTATCACCACTCTAAAGGCTAACAAGTTAAAAGACGCATACATAAGGCTTGTTATTACAAGGGGTGCAGGCGACCTTGGCCTTGATCCAAGGAAGTGTAAGCACCCAACTGTTTTTATCATAACCGATAAGATAGTGCTTTATCCAAAGGAATACTACAAGAATGGCCTTGAGATAGTAACCGTACCGACACAGAGGAATGTCCCTGAGGCACTTAACCCTCAGATAAAGTCATTGAATTATCTAAATAACATCTTGGCAAAGATAGAGGCGATTAATTCCAATGTTGAAGAGGCACTTAAGCTTAACTCACTTGGCCTTGTAACAGAGTGTACAGGGGATAACATATTTATTGTTAAGGATAATGTGCTTGTAACCCCGCCAGCGTATGTTGGTATATTAAAGGGGATTACAAGGGATAGCGTTATATCCCTGGCTAAGAAAAATAAGATACGTACAGCTGAAGAGGTCCTGACAAGACATAACCTCTATACATCGGATGAGCTATTTCTAACGGGAACTGCTGCTGAGATTATACCTGTAGTTAAAGTCGATGGCAGGGTTATTGGAAGCGGTAAGCCCGGGAAGCATACGAAGCTGTTGATGAAAGAATTTGCTAAACTTACCAAGGTGGATGGGGTAAGGATAAAATAACTTCATAATATCTTTATAAAGAGTCTCACCTTAAAGGGGGTGGAGAATATGCTTTGTGATATATGTGATAGTAACGAAGCGGTTGTTCACGTAACAGAAATGATAAATGATGAGGTTAAGGAACTTCATCTTTGTGAGGAGTGCGCTCAGGAGAAGGGTGCTCAGATGGAGCAGCAGTTTAGTATCTCAGATTTACTTTCCGGGCTCGTGGATTTTACTTCAGGCAAGAAGGGTGCTCCACAGCCGGATATTAAGCTGCAGTGTGATAACTGCAAGCTTACCTATGAGGAGTTTAAGAAGATAGGCAGGCTGGGTTGTAGCGAGTGTTACAATACGTTCAAGGTTGCACTTGAGCCTTTACTTAAGAATATCCATGGCTCAACCAAGCATATAGGAAAGACCCCTCATAAAAAACCAGGCAGCGTTTATAAGGCGCGTACCCAGGTAGACAATCTAAGGCGCAAGCTTGAGAGGGCGGTGCAGCTTGAAGAGTATGAAGAAGCGGCGAAGCTTAGAGATTTAATAAGGAAGATCCAAGAAAAACAATCTTAAAAAAAGAGGTCGAAGGTGGAATTAAATGAACTGGTAAAAAAATCGTGCGAGTGGTTACGTGGCACAGGACCAAACTCCGATATAGTAACAAGCTCTAGAATTAGGCTTGCCAGGAACCTGAGCAAGGTGCCCTTTGTGCATTGGGCAAATAAGGAGCACCAAGAGGGTATCCTGCAGGCGGTAAAGGATGCAACAAGCCAAATTCCAGCGCTAAAGGATAGCTTATTCTTGAGGCTTAAAGATATAGGTGCACTTGAGATGCAGTTTTTAATCGAAAGGCATCTTATGAGCCATGAACATGCCAAGAATACCGCGCACAAGGCGGTTATTGTTGGTGCCAAAGAGATCGTCAGCATAATGATAAACGAAGAGGATCATCTTAGATTACAGGTTATGCGTTCTGGGTTTAATATCAGAGATGCATGGAGGCTCGCCGATAGAATAGACAAAGAACTTGAGAAAAGATTAGACTATGCCTTTAGTCCGCAATGGGGATACCTAACGGCGTGTCCTACCAATACGGGTACTGGCCTTAGGGGTTCATCCATGCTACATCTACCGTGTCTTGTAGTAACGAAACAGATGGGAAAGATAATACATGCAATTACCAAGCTGGGTCTTACCGTAAGGGGTTTATACGGCGAAGGTACTGAGGCCTCCGGGAATTTCTTCCAGATATCGAATCAGGTAACGCTTGGTCAAAAGGAGGATATAATCCTTGATAGTCTCCAGAGGGTTATCAAGCAGGTTTTAGAGCATGAGCAGTATGCAAGGAAGAATCTCTTTGAGATGAATAGGTCTATATTGGAGGATCAGATTTGGCGTTCTTACGGCACGCTTAAGAATGCACATATAATAACGGCCAATGAGACCATAGAATTACTTTCAAACGTCAGGCTCGGCGTTGATATTGGAATTATAAAAGACATAAATAGACAGGCTATAAACGAGCTGTTTCTTTTGATTCAGCCGGCACATATTCAAAAGCTTGTTGGAAGAAGCCTTAAGCCCAAGGAACGGGATTTTAAGAGGGCAACACTGATAAGGGAAAAGATTAAAAAGAAATAGAAATAAGGAGGTTTTTAAATGTTTGATAGATTTACTGAAAGAGCAAGAAAGGTCATAATGCTTGCAAAGGAAGAGGCGCGTAAGTTTAACCATGATTATATTGGTACTGAGCATATACTGCTTGGCCTGCTTCGTGAAGGCGAGGGGGTCGCAGCAGCGGTCCTGCAAAGCCTCGGTGTAAACCTCGATATCATAAGGATGGAGGTTGAGAAGCTTGTTAAGCCAGGGAAGGGTGCGATAGTTTCCGGAGATATACCCTTTACGCCAAAGTCAAAAAAAGCAATAGAGTTCTCGATGGAAGAGGCAAGAAGCCTTGGCCATAACTATATAGGTACGGAGCATATCCTTCTTGGACTTATAAGGGAGACCGAGGGTATAGCAAGCAGGGTTCTTCTTCATTTGGGCTTAAACCTGGATAAGGTAAGGCAGGAGATAATGGAGCTTCTTGGCTCAGCTACCCCGGGCGCCGTTAATAAGGCCCAGACACCACATTCGGCTACAGGCAGGTCTAAGACACCGGCGCTGGATGCCTTTGGGCGGGACCTTACAGCCCTTACCAAGGAGAATAAACTGGATCCGGTTATTGGAAGAAAGCATGAGATTGAACGTGTAATTCAGATTTTAAGCCGCAGGAAGAAGAACAACCCGGTTCTTCTTGGTGAAGCAGGTGTTGGAAAGACAGCGATAGTCGAGGGCCTTGCACAGATGATAGTAAGAGGAGATGTCCCTGAAATCTTAAAGGGTAAGAGGCTGATAGTCCTTGATCTTGCGCTCATGATAGCCGGTACAAAATATCGTGGACAGTTTGAAGAAAGAATAAAGGCGGTTATGGATGAGATAAAGCGCTCTGAGAATATAATCGTGTTTATAGATGAGCTTCATACGCTTGTTGGAGCCGGTGGCGCCGAGGGTGCGATAGATGCATCCAACATATTAAAGCCTGCACTCTCAAGGGGTGAGATACAGTGTATAGGTGCTACCACTCTTGATGAGTACAGAAAGTATATCGAAAAAGATGCTGCTTTAGAAAGACGCTTTCAGACAATAATGGTAGAGCCGCCATCGGTGGATGAGACAACGGAGATACTTAAAGGGCTTCGCGACAGATATGAGGCGCACCATAAGGTAAAAATAACAGATGAAGCGATAAAGGCTGCAAGCAAGCTTTCAGACAGGTACATTACTGCAAGGTTCCTGCCGGATAAGGCAATAGACCTTATCGATGAGGCGGGTTCACGTGCAAGGCTGTCCGTTATGACCGCACCGCCTGATCTTAAGGATCTTGAGGATAAGATAGAGAATATCAAAAAGGAAAAAGAGGCGGCGGTAAAGGGGCAGGATTTTGAAAAGGCTGCACGGTACAGAGATGAGGAAAGACAGGCGAAGCTTGAGCTTGAAGATCTAAAGAAGAACTGGAGCGAGTCCAGATCTCAAAATCAACCCAAGATAACCGGGGAGGATATTTCGGTTGTTGTATCAAGCTGGACCGGTATTCCGCTTTCAAGACTGGAGGAAAAGGAAACCGAAAAACTCCTTAATATGGAAAAGGAGATACATAAGAAGGTTGTAGGCCAAGATGAGGCTATAAGCGCTATCGCGCATGCGGTAAGGCGCTCAAGATCCGGCTTAAAAAATCCAAGAAGACCGATAGGTTCGTTTATATTCCTTGGACCGACCGGCGTTGGAAAAACTCTTCTTGCACGCGTGCTGGCTGAATTTATGTTCGGTGATGAAGATGCCATGATTCAACTTGATATGTCAGAGTACATGGAGAAGTTTAATGTATCGCGGCTTGTTGGTGCGCCCCCTGGATATGTTGGCTATGAAGAAGGAGGCCAGCTTACAGAGAAGGTTAGAAGAAGACCGTATTCTGTAGTTCTGCTTGATGAGATAGAAAAGGCTCATCCGGATGTATTTAATATATTGCTACAAGTACTGGAGGATGGTCGCCTTACCGATAACTATGGAAGGCGTGTCGATTTTAGAAACACGGTACTTATAATGACTAGTAATCTTGGTACCGATATGCTTAAAAAACAGGGCTCGCTTGGTTTTACATCACAGAAAAAGGATGCTTCATATGAGGCTACAAAGGTTAAGTTATTAGAGGAGGTAAAGAGGACCTTTAAGCCAGAATTTATAAACAGGGTGGATGATATAATCGTCTTCCGCGGCCTTACAAAAGAGGACCTTCATGATATAGTTGAGATAGAGCTTGGTGAGGTAAATAAGCGGGTTAGTGAGCAGGAGCTGACACTGGACTTTTCTCAGAAGGCAAAAGATTTTCTAATCGAGAAGGGTTTTGATCAGGTGTTCGGTGCGAGACCGCTTAAGAGAACAATACAGAGGTATGTTGAAGATCCACTATCAGAAGAGATATTAAAAGGAAACCTAAAACCCGGTAAACCTATAAAGGTAGGTGTTAAGAAGAACGAACTTACCTTTGAAAACTCATAGAGTTAATATGATTTTTAACTCAAGGAAGTTTTTCAGGAGATACAAAGTATTCATTGGCGTTGGATTTTTATTGGTTGTAGTTGCAGTAGTAGGCATTGGTGTTTATCTCGGCACCTTTAAAGACAGGGTCGAAGATAGATTATCCAGTATATTCGGCCAGGAGATAAAGATAGGCCAGTTAAAGACGAACTTCCCGTTCAACGTTGCTCTTAAGAATGTGGATATGTCGTTTACTCAAGAGGATAGCTCTTTCTTTAAAGCCAGGAACATAATTTTGAAGTATAACCCTAAAGATGTTTTTTGGGGGAGATATGCAAAGGTTAACGTTATGTATATCGATAGTCCAGTCCTTAGGCTTAGTGATGAGGATAATCCTTTAGCTAGATCCAAGGGTTTTAAGTCGGGCTTCAAGAGGAATATACAACTAGGTATAGAGGATGGTGCAGTTGTATTTGGGGAGAACCTCTCATTGATTAAGGAACTCTCGGGCTCTCTTAAGATAAGCCCGGGAAGGCTTGAGTTTGTAGGCGTAAGGGCAAAATTGTTTTCTATGCCGGTTACAATAAGGGGCGTAATAGATAATATTCTTGATGAGCCTAGGTTTGATGTAAATATTAACAGTACAAGCAATAACCTGAATTATGCTCTAAATATAAAGGGCGCACTTAGCAGCTCACAGATTAGTGGCTGGATTAGTTTCTTTGGAAGGCCAAAGCTAGATATTTTCGGCACCGTTATAGCCAAGAAGGATTCGTTGAATATAGAGCGTCTCACTATAGGCGATCTCTATGAAATTAATCTTAGATCCGATATAGGTAGTTATGATGTAGCGATAGAGGTTACAAGCTTAAAGCAGGATTCAGGGATTCATTTTAAGAGGCGTTTCGATTTATCTGAGAATAGCCTATTTGAACACAGGTATTTAAGTGAGGATGGCGCCGGGGGCGGAAATAGTAAAAGACAATTTTCCATTTCATTGATATTGAATCATCTAAATGTATATGAGTATGATCTTTTTACGAAGCTTTATATATTTGGTCATCTTCTTCGTAATCGCGAGAAGGGTATTTTAGATTCATTAAAAGGCACTATTATTACTAATAATACATTGGTTGATTTTATTCCAATGGGAGAGCTTGATATAAATTTTGCATATCAAGATGGTGTGCTAAAAATAACGAGGTTTCGGTTTGGAGATTCGCTCAATATGAATGGAACAATAGCTCTTAAAATACCTATGAATGTTGACATAGAGACCGAAGTATCCGATCTTGACCTTGATAGCCTTGTTATGTTTGCACCTCAGAGGTTCAGGGAGAAGGTTTCAGGCGAAGTATCTGGGAAGATGACGATAAAGGGAGATATTCCAAACCCCAGGATACAGGGTAGGTTTTTTGCAGAGGATGGTAATTTTGGCTCTGTAAAGTACAATAGGGCAACCGCAAACGTAGAGGGAGAAGGCCTGCAGCTAAGGATAATAGATTCGCAGGTTGTGAAAGAAGAGGGCTATCTTATGCTTGATGGTTATTTGGACCTAAGAAAAATAGGTAAGCCTAGATTCTTAGAAGGTGTTAGATTGCGCTCGGATGAGAAGACTATAGTGTGGAGAGGCTGGAATGTGATGAAGGATGCTAATGAGGAGGAGCTGGAGCTTAAGAAGGATGTTGGGGATGACTTCAGGATAAACTTTAAAAAATTCATGAATGATGAAGTATATGCTCAGGATTCTCATGATGATGAGTATGAGCTTGAATATAAATTTAGAGAAAACAAAAGTATCAAAATGAGGCTCAATCAATACGGTGAGGAAACAGTAGAACTAGAGCATAGGATTAAATTCTAACATTCAATATGTACCTATAACATAAGGTGTAATTTAATATGACGCTGATAAACAAATTAGGTAAAAAGCTACTTGAGTTTTTTAAATACATAGGCTCGGTCTGTGTTCTTTTTTATCAGACTATCTTCTGGTTGTTTGCTGCAAAACTGCGCAGAAAGCATGTGTTCGATCAAATGTACAAGATAGGTGTTAGCAGTTTTCCTATTGTATTTTTGATCAGTATGTTTACCGGTATAGTGTTAGCACTGCAGAGTGCTTACCAGATGCAGAAGATCTCAGCGCAGCTGTATATAGCAAGCCTGGTAGCGCTTTCTATGACAAGGGAGCTGGGTCCTGTGCTTACCGCCTTGGTGGTTGCAGGTAGGGTAGGTGCGTCTATTACAGCGGAGCTTGGTACTATGAAGGTAACCGAACAGATAGATGCCCTTGAGACCCTTGCAGCAAATCCGATACAATATCTAGTTGTTCCAAGATTCCTAGCAACCGTTATAATGCTTCCAATATTAACCATCTATGCGGAAATGATAGGGATATTTGGCGGGTACTTGCAGGGTGTGTACAAGCTTGGAATAAGCCACAGTATATATCTGCAGATGACATATGACCCTTTGTTGTTCAAGGATATATTCTCTGGTCTTTTTAAGAGTCTTATATTCGCAGTTATAATTTCCATTATAGGTTGTTATGAGGGATTTTGATATTTAGGTGGCGGCGAAGGAGTTGGTTAGGGTACGACGCTATGCGTGGTTATATCCTTTATTTTTATAATTGCATCTGATTGTTTATTTACTGCTATATTCTTTTTTGCGTTCTGATAATATTTAAGAGGGATTATAAATGATAGAGATAATAAGTCTTTGCAAATCGTTTGAGAACCATTTGGTTTTAGATAATCTTAATCTGACCATTGAGACAGGTGAGACGCTGGTTATTATAGGCAGAAGCGGATGCGGTAAGAGTGTACTGCTTAAGCACATAATAGGTGTTATGAAACCTGACTCAGGCCAGGTGCTTATTGATGGTGAGGACGTTATAAGGATGAGCGAGAAGGAGCTTAGCAAGCTAAGGCTCAGGTTTGGGATGTTATTCCAAGGAGCAGCCCTTTTTGACTCTCTTAGCGTTGGAGAGAATATAGGATTCTCGTTAGCCGAAAGAAAACAGAATGAGCCCAAGATAAAAAAGAGGGTCAAGGAGTGCTTAAACATGGTTGGACTTAAAGGAATTGAGGAGCTCAAGCCCTCTGAGTTAAGCGGCGGTATGAGAAAGCGTGTAGGCCTGGCACGCGCTATTTGTACAAACCCGGATATATTATTGTACGATGAGCCAACCACAGGGATTGATCCTATAATGGCGGATGCAATAAACGAACTAATTATAGAGCTGGATA
>CAZOIE010000038.1:0-8928 GCA_964579905.1 uncultured Planctomycetia bacterium | reverse complement strand
TTCCAGCTCATGATCCTCTACAGAATCCCCTTCTTCGCCCAGTAATTTCACATAACCACCAATGAGGGGGAACAGATTGAGTCTATATTCTGTCTCAGCCTTCTTTAGAGCGAATATCTTAGGCCCCCACCCGATGGCAAACTGTAATACGCTTACCTTCCAGAGCTTTGCAAATATGAAGTGACCAAACTCATGTATAAAAATTACAAAACCGATTATCGCTATTGCAATAAGAAGTCCCATTTATTATCCTTTTCGTTTTAGAAGTGCGTTGACTTTCTTTTTTGCCAGCATATCTGCATTTAGTATATCATTAATACTAGGATTTTTTATAACTTGATGGCTTTTTAGAATATCCCTTATGTATTCTGGAATATCATAAAAAGCAATCTCTCCTCTTAAAAAAGCATGAACAAGCTCTTCGTTGGCTCCGTTAAGTACAGCCGGTGCGGTTCCTCCTCTCTTTAGCACCTCGTATGCAAGCTTAAGACATGGAAATTTATCAAAGCTTGGCTTTTTGAAATTAAACTTCTCTATCTTTGCTAAATCCAGAAAATTCCTATTTGAAGTAAGTCTATTTGGATATGTCAGCGCATACTGTATAGGTAACCTCATGTCGGTCGCTCCAAGTTGCGCAATTATCGAGCCATCAATATATTCTACCATAGAATGTATAATTGCTTCAGGGTGAATTAACACTTCTATCTTACTTGTGTCCACTTCAAAAAGCCAATGCGCCTCAATAACCTCAAGACCCTTATTCATTAGGGTTGCAGAATCAATAGTAATCTTCCTTCCCATCTTCCACTTGGGATGCTTAAGGGCATCATGAGGCTTAACCTTAAAAAGCCTGTTTCGTGAAATGCTATGAAAAGGCCCGCCTGAGCCCGTTATAATCAAGCGCCTTATAGATTTCGTTTCCCCTTGAGATGAATTAATACATTGAAATATAGCACTGTGTTCGCTATCAACAGGAATCAGCTCGCAGTTATTCTTCCTTGCCAGGGAGGTGATTAGCTTTCCTGCCATTACCAAGGATTCTTTGTTTGCAAGTGCAACCCTTTTTGAGCGTTTCACAATTTCAAAAAGGGGTTTTAGCGCGGAGCTACCTGCAATAGCCATAACGGCTATATGAGATTTATCATATACTCCTACCTCCGCTATACCCTCTATGCCTTTTAATAATTTTACATTTGCTGATTTAAGTTTTCTCTTTAAAATATCGAATTTCGATTCATCCCCAACCGCGGCAACCTTAGGTTTAAACAGCTTAATCTGCTTGAGAAAAAGCTCTATATTAGAATCACAGGTCAAGCCGACAACCCTGAATCTACGATTAAATCGCCTAACAACATCAAGCGTACTGGTACCAATAGAACCTGTAGAACCTAGTATTGTTATATTCTTCACGATATTCGCAATATTATTATGTGGTACTAGTACGGTCTACCCACAAGGTGCCTACTCGGCTAAAGAAGTATCCGTATGTAGAAATAAAGGACGGGGGTTGCAAAGAGAAGGCTATCTATTAGATCCAATATGCCCCCCAGTCCTGGAAAAATTGTATTTGAATCCTTTGTTGCGCAATCCCTCTTAATAAGAGATTCTGAAAGATCTCCTATCTGTGTCAGTATACCAAGCAAAATACCTAAAACTATCAAATGTAGATACGACATGCTCGGTAAGAATGCCTTACTGATGAGGGCACCCGCTAGACTAAATATAAATCCTCCTATCGAGCCCTCCACAGATTTTTTGGGACTTATCCTGGGGATAAGAACATGTTTGCCAAACCTTGAACCTATCAGATACGCGCCGATATCACCCAGCTTTGAAACAAGAATCAAAAATGCAACCAACATACTCCCAGCTGGCAGAGATGGATCAGCGATTAATTTCAATTTTATAATAAAACTGGAAAACCAACCAAGATAAAGAATTCCAAAACATGTTATGGCTACCGCTGAAAGCGCATTGGTAGAACTCCTCCTCATAAACTGCAGTAGAAATAGTATCAAGCACAAAGCAACCATAAATGCCAACTCCCACTTTTGCGTTGGCTCAAATCTGAAGTACACAAAAAGTGGGATACACATACCAACCACTACTCCAAAGGGTTTGTAAATAGGTATACCCTTTCTCTGGACAAGGCTGAAGAACTCATAAAGAGCCAGCCCAATTATTGTAGCAACAGCCAATACAAAAATCCAATTGGGTAGGAAGAAAATTATAGCTATAGTAAGAGCTATTAATATAACTGAGCTAATTATTCTTTTCTTAAGCAATCAATCTCCCTTTTTAGCTTTTTTGGTAATGCCACCGAAGCGCCTTTCTCTTTTCTGATACTCTTTGATGGCTTTCTTAAGATCTTCTCTTGTGAAATCCGGCCAATATTTATCTGTAACATAAATCTCTGAATATGAAATCTGCCAAAGCAAAAAGTTGCTTATTCTCATCTCTCCGGATGTGCGTATCAAAAGATCTGGGTCAGGTATATCCCTAGTATAGAGATGATTTGCCACTGCCTCTTCGTCTATTTCATCTGCTTTAAGCTTATTAGTAGAAATCTTTACTGCTATGGATCTTACAGCATCTGTAATCTCAGCTCTACTACTATAGTTTAACGCCAAATTTAACAAAAGTTTACTATTATTTTGAGTTTTTGCCATAACACTCTTTAGTAAGCTTGCTACATTCCTAGGCAGCTCATCAATTCCTCCAATCACATTAAGCCTTACATTATTTTTAGTCAGGTTATCAAGCTCCTTTCTAAGAAACTTATCAAGAAGCTTCATAAGCATATTTATCTCTAGCTTAGGCCTTTTCCAGTTCTCAGTCGAAAAGGCATATAGCGTAAGTACCTCAACACCCAGGTCGCTGCAGGCGGTGACTATCTCCTTAACACTCTTTATCCCTTGAGTATGACCCATGATTCGCGGTAAGCCTCGTTTCTTAGCCCACCTACCATTCCCATCCATTATTATTGCAATATGGCGGGGGAGCTCAAGGTGTGTTTTTTGCATTTTACTAAACCTATCGGTGTGTTCTGTAATCCAGATCTGGGAAAATGTTATCTTTATATTCTATATCACCCAGGAATGATTCATCAACGCTATTTGACCTTAACTGCTCATATAGCTTAGTAAACCTCAAAATATGAGTCTTGGTGCGTTCATTGGCATAATTAACAACCGTTCCTGTTTTCATAATAAATGCCCAGTCGCTGCTTTGAGCAAGCAGCAGTTCCCTTAAAGCCTGATTTAGAGCCCTTTTAAACAGCCCATTGGTGTCAGGGTAAAGTCCAACAAGCTCACTCATTCTTTCAGATGCTTTATGCAGATGCCTATATATCCAATCATTGGATCCTTCAAGCCAAACCTCGCTATATCCATTCCATCCCCAACTGGACATAGATGGAGCAACAACCTGATTCTTAGGATGCTTTCTTAAATACTCAGATGCACTTATAAGCTCTACCGTATTCTGATCATAGTAAATCTTTCTTATTAGAAAATTAAGCCACTGAGGACCTTCGTTCCACCAATGACCGAACAGCTCTGTATCGTACGGTGCAACAATAATTGGCTCCTTCTGCATAAGGCCAAAAAGGTGCTCTATCTGTTTTTCTCTATTAAACATGAAATTAGCAGCGTGCTGGGCCGCCTTATCCATCGCACTCTTAAAAATATACGGCTCCTTATGATCGGTTTCACCGGTGATTTTGTAATACTTCATGCCCGTATTAACTCTTATGCCATCCTTGTGGATATATGGCTTTATATAGTCATAATCTAACTCAAAACCAATATCCCTATAAAACTCAAGATAATCATAATCACCAGGATACCCTTCATTGGCTGACCAAACCTGCTTGGAGGATTCAATATCCCTACCAAAGGCCGCAACGCCATTTTTGCAATACACAGGTGCATATACGCCATACTTGGGCCTGGGATTACCATGCAACACCCCATGGGTATCTGTGAAGAAATATTTGATACCTGCATCCTGCAAAATCTCTTCATCTTCGGGATTATATCCGCACTCTGGAAGCCATATTCCTTGAGGCGCTCTCTTAAAAATTTTCTTATAGTGCTCTACCGCTACCTTGATCTGGGCTCTCTTTGATGCTTTGGATATCTCCATAAGCGGCAAATAACCATGCGTAGCACAACAGGTTATTATCTCAAGCTTTCCGGTATCCTGCAGCCTTTTGAATGCATTGGTAAGATCTCTTTGACAATCATCAACAAACAACCTTCTTGCTTCTGTAAAACGCTTATGATACATAATGGCGAGATCGTTAAACTGTGGATTGTCCTTAGTCCTATGAATCTCCTTTTCGGCAAGCTCAATAAGCTTTTCAATATGATGAATATATCGTGACTGGAGCAGCTCATCCTGAAACATGCTAAGAAGAGTTGGGCTAAGGGACATGGTTATTTTAAAATCAACGCTGTCCTTTAATAAACCATCATAGACCTGTATCAGAGGAATATAGGTCTCAGTGATAGCTTCATAGAACCAATCTTCTTCCATAAAATCATCATGTTCGGGATGGCGTACGTACGGAAGGTGGGAATGAAGAACGAAACACAAATAGCCTTTTGCCATAATTTCCTCTAAGAATTACTTTTTACGATTTTTGAAACCAGAGCCCATACGCATATTCAATGCTTTCTGTGGCACCTTTTTTAAACCTGTAGGACTTGAGCCTACCTTGGAACCTATAGATACAGCATATAATTTTTCGAAGTCCTCACTCATAATCATCCAGTTTTCATCGACTACATCACTCGGTCCCCATCTGGGCGTCATAGCAACATTTGAACGAAGCAACGTTTTAAACTCACCTTTTTGTGTTAGTATGCCCAGATCAACACAAAAAGCCTTGTTGGGCCTACCAACCTCTATATACCAACTTGCCGCATCAAGCATTATATCTATATCGCAAAAGTTATTTGCATTTTGAGAGTCAATGTTTATGTCCGTAACATCATATACCCTTAAAACAAACCTAGCTTCATGCATCTTATCGCCTAAGACTTGCTTTGCCTCATTTAGTTTTCCATCGGTTATTTCCCAATAAACGTACAACCACCATGGGTCTCTAACCATAGCAACTATTTTATTATCATTATACGCTCTCGGTAATGCCTGAGCTTGATGCTGATATTCCGGCCTATCGGCAACCTCATAAGAACCAGGAAAATTTCTAAGTTCCTTAAAAACTTCCCTTGTAATTGGCTTTTTCTTTATGCTCTTTCTCTTTGCGGTTTTTTTAACTGCTTTTGCTTTCTTTAGCTTAGCAGAGGATACTTTAACTCGTTTCCTAGTCACCTTAGCTGGCTTGGCGGTAGTTTTCCTTGCGGTCGCAGTTTTTTTCTTAGATATAACATTCTTTTTTGCTTTTGAGCTTAAAGATGATTTTGGTTTGGCCCGCTTCGTAGTTTTAGCCTTTGACTTTGGGGAAGCAGACGTCTTTTTCCCTTGTTTCTTGATCGATTCTGATCTATTTGTCTTTTTCTCTTTAGCTTTTTTCTTTTTCAATGACATTATACTACCTCCTCATTAACTGCAAATTTGAAGCAATCTTTCAAAGCTACTTTTTTCTGGAAGGTGAGAAATTATATTTAGTATCAGAAGGCCCAACTGCATCCTTGCTTTCCGTAGGCTCTTCGATAGCTTTAGGCTCTAAAGGCTTAGGGGGAGATTTCTTTGATTTAAGCAGTTTTTCATTTAGGCGTTTAAGCTTCTCTATCTCGCCAGATAGTGTTTTATTTCTGCGTTGTTCACTGATAAGACCATTTTGTAACGATTCATTCAACTGCTTATATTCCTTGATATTTTTAAGCCTCTCGCTTAACTTCTCTTTAAGCTTCTCGTTAATACTCTTAAGCCTCTCAAACTCCGATTGTTCTTCTTGAAGCATTATTTCTATATCTTGAGAGGTCCTTACAGCCTTCTGCTTCTTGAGACCCAAAAGGAAAGCGGATACTATACAAAAAACACTAACTAAGACTAAGACCCAAAATACACTTTTAGACCTATTTAGCTCCATCATCTCACCTCCCATTTACAAAGTGTGGGCAGTGGAATGTACCAAATTTACAAATAACTAAAAGGACTAACTTTTAATATGGGATTGACAATGTTATTTTACACTGCTCTTTAATTCATCTGTTCTGTCTGTCTCTTCCCAAACAAATCCTTCGTCTTCTCTTCCGAAATGGCCATAACTTGCTGTCTTCTTATAAATAGGCCTTCTCAGTTTCAAGGTCTTGATTATCCCGTGTGGAGTCAAATCAAAAACTCTTCTAACCGCCTTTACAAGCTTCTCTTCTGCTACCTTTCCCGTTTCAAAGGTATTAACCATTAAAGAAACTGGTTCAGCAACACCAATAACATATGCTAATTGAACCTCGCATCTATCGGCTAACTTTGCGGCCACAATGTTCTTGGCAACATATCTTGCCATATAGGAAGCGGAGCGATCTACCTTGGTTGGATCCTTACCGGAAAAACAACCTCCTCCATGTCTACCGACTCCACCGTAGGTATCAACTATTATCTTCCTTCCGGTAAGCCCAGTATCCGCCTGTGGTCCACCAACCTCAAACCTCCCAGTGGCATTGATGTAGTACTTGGTATTTTTATCTACAAGCTTCCTTGGAACTATCTTGTCAATTACAAGCTTCTTGATATCATGCCTTAAATCCTTAGTCTTGACCTGAGGTCCGTGATGGGCTCCAATGATTACATTCTCAATTCGCACAGGTTTTCCATGATGGTACTCCACTGTTACCTGAGATTTTCCATCAGGTCTTAAATGATCAATTATCTTTTTCTTGCGAACATGCGCCAATCTCCTGGCAAGCTTATGTGCAAGTGTTATTGGAAGCGGCATAAGCTCAGGGGTTTCATTTACAGCATACCCAAACATCTTTCTCTGATCTCCAGCACCACCGGTATCTACGCCCAATGCAATATCCGGAGATTGCTCCTGGATAGCCGTTATTACACCGCATGATCCATAATCAAAACCATACTCAGGCTTTGTGTAGCCAATTTCTTTAATGATACTTCTAACAACCTTTGGAACCTCTACATAGCAGCTTGTAGTAATCTCACCAGCTACATATGCAATACCTGTTGTTACCATAGTTTCACAAGCGATTCTTCCATCGGGATCTCTCTCAAATATAGAATCCACGATACCATCGGATATCATATCAGCAACTTTATCTGGGTGCCCTTCGGTAACAGACTCAGATGTAAATAAAAACTTACCCTTTACCATGTTTCTCCTCCTCAATTAGTTAGTTAAAAATGCTTTTTTGCATAATCATAGGCTGCAAGGTTTCCTATATCTATCCATCTACCGTGAAAGATGAATCCATACACATGATCTCTTTCTTGCAACCACCTTATAAAATCCCCGGACATATCAGGATTGTTTTTCTCTCTCAGATACTTCTTGATAAGATTCAACTTCGACTTTGTGAAATAGTAAATACATGGCGAAATAAGCGTTGTATCAGGACGCTTGCTCTTTTCCTTGAATGCTATTACCCTTTTATCCTTATTGAGTTTTACTATACCAAACCTTTTTGCCTTTAATTTACTGTGTACATTATAAACACCTATTGAACAAGACGGGGATTTTGTCTGAGAAAAGATAATAAATTCCAAGAGTCCGAATTCAAAGAAGTTATCACCACCAAGCACCAGAACATCTTCCTGGATGCGCTTTTTCGTTATGGCATACTGGATATCGCCTATTGCCCCAAGGCGAGTATCGGGAGTCCTAGTTCCATCGTTTATGAGCTTTACAAACGAGAATCCCTTCTTTTGCTTCCATTTTTTGTACGTATTATAAAATCTATCATTTGAAACTACATATATATCCTTAACTAAAGCGATATTCTTAAGCTTAACTATAAGATGCTCAATAATAGGTTTACCCTTTACATCAAGAAGAGGTTTTGGAAAATTCTTTGTAATAGGATAAAGGCGCTTTCCGTACCCACCAGCAAGTATTATAACTTTCACGCATCAACCCCTTTCGTATAAAGGTTAAGTTTTATTGCTTAATTTTTACTTTAGCTATTCAGTTTCTAACTTTAGCTAATTTATTCTTTAGATACATTACCTTTTCAACAGGTGTTGGGTCAACGTTATTTAGCAATGCAAGATACAGGCTTATAAAATCTCCGATGTATATCAAATGAAACATTCTACAAAGCAAACTCTTACCTTTAGAATGAATCTCGATAATATCACCGGCAAACTTTGAGATAATCTTTTTTGTTATATCAACTCTAAGGCTAGTTCTTGGGTGGTCTTCCTTATCCCGAAACAGAACAACCGATGTATTGCGAAGCATACTTTTTGGGTTCTCCCACCCAACTATCTCGTTATGATTCATCTCTGGAAAAAGATGACTAAAACCTATATGTTTTGAGTTTTCTTCTATCTGACCCCTAAAACGCAGAACAACGCTGTCAAGGTGATCGCACCCACCATAGATCACGGGGAGCTTTCCTTTAAGCCGAAGGGATATTTTCTTTGCTATATTATTCTTGCTCTGTGGTTTTAGTAGTGATCTTAAGTTTTCAATATGCGATATGGTCTCACTTATCGCTTTTTCATCACTTCTTAACCTTGCAACCTTTAAAACTGCATATAATAATGGAAAAAATGAATAGCCTAAAGCTGCTCTTGGAGGTAAACCACCAGGTATCATGATGTATGGCACCTTATCCTTCTTGGCAAGCTCCTTTAGCTTTCCGCCAGAGGTCAGAACTATTCGCTTTGCACCTTTCTTTTTGCCCTCGTTATATGCGCTCAAGGTTTCCTCGGTATTACCTGAGTAACTCATGCAGAATAACACTGTATTATTATCTACAAACCCTGGCAAAGTATAGT
>CAZOIE010000037.1:3424-9022 GCA_964579905.1 uncultured Planctomycetia bacterium | reverse complement strand
GAAGTTTTCCATATGTTAATATATATTATAAGTGTAGCGAAAGGATTTTAAATGCTTAGTTTCCAATTTTACAATCAATTTAAAATGTTTTCAGACTGGTAAAAAAGACAAGCCCCGATAAAGGCAAATCCGTCGTGAGACGGAGACGCAAAGCCACGGGTCACAAAAAGTGATAGCCGGGTTACCGAAGGAGGAAGAAATGAAAATGACACCTTTAGGTAATGCCGGCTATTTTAATTTTGAGCCAACAAAGGAAAGCTAAAATGATAAACTGGCGAACAGGAAAGAAGCACTTCTTAATACGATTAATTTCATTAATCGTTGCAGAAGTGTTTTTTGTTACCAGTGTTCCTTTTGCTGATGCGTTTGATGGTGGCGTTACCTATTCCACCCGCCAGAATGAAGTAACCGAATCTGGTTATATAAGAACCAATCGCATAAAAGATACTCTTAAGAAACAGTCTGAGTTTATTAAAGAAAGGGTTGACCTTGAGAAACACCGTAATCAGGTTACCGATACGGTCAATAAGATAAACCAGGGTATCTTCGAAGAGACTCTTGAGAAGGTAGAAGGCTCTCAGAAGATTGAACAGGAAATAATGGAGCGTCGTGCAAAGAGGATGAAGATTGCAGGCGCGGTAGGTGAATTTAATTACGTTCAGTATGATGATGGAATGATCGTCTATTCCAAGAACGGATTAACAAGCAGAATAGAAAATGAGAGAATTGTTGACAAGCTTGGCAACGTCACAATGCGAAACACCTACGACATGCAGTATAATGACAAACGTCTGCTTGAGAGCTATGAAGCCGATACCACAGACCCGCTTGGAAATAACACTCATGTAAAGTGGTACGGTGCGACCTATACCGGTGACTCACTATTCTATGGTGGAGATACAACAAATGTAAATAAGAATATAACCGGATACACTCAGGAGATAACAGATCCGCTTGGCAACACGACAAAGATAGTATTCGCTGATGCTACCTACGCCGGTAAACTCCTCCAGACATATACAAGACAGGTAACCGATCCTCTTGGAAACCTTACCACAGAGCATTTCTCTAATCCTACGTATGACAATAGAAGGCGCTTGGTAGCATATGATATGGTAACAGAGGATGCCTTTGGAAATGTTACTACAACCAATAGAACCTCTACTACATATAATGATGACGGTCTTGTCACTGGATACTCAGAAATTATAACGGATGAGAACGGTAACTCCACAACCAGAGAATGGCAAGGTAATTATAATCGCTTTGATCAATTAACAGGTTACACCCAAAAGGATACAGATGATTCCGGCAATGTTACGCTGACTCAATGGCATGCCCCACAATACGACAAATATAGCAGACTAATTGCATATAAGATAAGTAAGACAGGACCAACCGGCATTGTAACAAAGGAAGAGACATGGAATACACTAGATCAGTATGGAAGGGCAACTAATTCAAAGACTAGACATACAGATGGCTTAGGTGTGATAACAGAGGAAGAGACAACTCATACCTATAATACGAAGAATCAGGTTGCCTCATCTTTAATAGTAAGGACAGAGTCAACAGGTATTGTAAGCCAGAGAGAGGTTTTTTATACGTATGACAAGCACGGTAGGGTTGAGAAATTATATAATATCCATGCCCGCAACATAGATGGGGAAGAGCTCAAGACAAAAGAGGAGATAACCTATAAGTATTATGAATCCTTCACCAAGGTGAAGAATCAGCTGGTAAAGAGAATAGATCCCGCCGGTATTGAAACCGTATCAGACACCTATTATGAATATAACTCCATAAATCTACTTTCTCGCGCAGTAGCTGCATATACCGAGTATATCCTAAGCGATGGTGAAAAGGTAGCTATAGAAACGCAGGAAGAGGTAACATATGAATATGATCAGTATAAGAGACTTGAGAAAGCTATAACAAAGAGAACAGATCCTGCTGGCGTTGAAACCATAGACGAGTTGGTTTATACCTATAATAATACAACCGGATATGTTGAACAACTTGACACAAAACACATTGAGTATGTTGAGGTTGAAGGCGTTGTTCATGAAGCAATTACCTATGAGCAGGTACAGTATATTTATGATGCGCATGGTAGGATAGCAAAACAAGGTACAAGTCGCACCAATCCTGATGGTTCTGAATCAAAGACCCAAGTTGCTTATAATTATGATGCTTATAGCAGGGTTGATACCGTTGATACGGTATATACGACCTATGGCGATGAAGGAGAGATAGTAACCAAGGATAACGCAAAATATTCCTATGATACATACAGCAGGGTATTCAAGCAGGACATAAATCGTATAAACCCGGATGGCACCAGATCAAATAGTGTCGCAGTAAATGAGTTTGATGAGCTTGGTAGAGTAGCCTCCTCTACTACTGAGATAATTAATCCAGACGGTACAAAGGTAACCCAAACCTCTGAATATAAATTAGACCAGTATGGAAGAGTAAGCTATACCGTTATTGACACCATTAATCCCGATGGTACTAACATTCACGATGAGATAGACTATGAGTATGATAGCTATGGAAGGATAAAGACCCAGGTATTAGAAAGAACAAATCCAGACAATACCAAGGTTAAAGATGAGATAACATATACCTATGATGAATTCACAAGGCTTAATAATACATTAACAGTTCATACCAATGCAGATGATACGGTTGTAATTAAGGATGAAACAGTACGCTATAATGAACATGGTCAGCTTATAGCCAATGAAAAGATAATTACCAACCCAGACGGCACCAAAGTAACGGCTAGTACAATTTATACCTATGATAGGTTTGGAAGAGTAATTAACTCTATAGTAGATACCACCAATCCAGATGGCACCAAGGTCAAAGATGAAGTCACCTATTCCTACGATGCATATGGAAGATTAAATTCCCAGACCACAGTCCGCACCAACCCAGACTCAACCCAGAGTACGAACGTATCAACCTATGAGTATGATCAGTATGGTAGATTGGCAAGACAGACTACCCAAACAAGCTCACTTGGCAATGCTCCTTCAACACAGGTGCTAGATTACAGGTATGATGAGTATGGTAGAGTAGATGGTCAGTATGTAGAGACTACAATACATGGTGCGCAGGGTGATATAGTAAATACAGATGATACCACATACACCTATGATGAGTATGGTAGAGTAAATGGACAAACCACAGAATCTCATAGAGCAGGTGATAACTCAACTTATATAGCAAATACCACCTATACCTATGATGAATACGGTAGAGTTGATACGGTTGATACCGAGTCCATAAAGCAGATTCCAGATAAGGAAGATGAAGTAAGCCGTGATATAACCACTAATACCTATGATCAATATGGAAGAGTAAATTCCACCAGAACCAATCACACCAACCCAGATGGCTCAAAGATCCTCACAGATACTTCCTATATATATGATGAGTTCGGCAGGATAGCAAGCACAGATCAAACAACACATCAAATAATTGGCGAGTATGATGGTGATGGTAATGATGGCGATGATGTAGTAACAAGAACTGTTAATGAAAATACCTATGATGAGTATGGAAGGGTAGCTCATACCAAAGCCAGTATATATAGGGAAGGTGTATCACAACCCGAGGTTAAGGAGGATGATTATACCTATAATGATTATGGGCAGGTGTTGAGCGAGGATATCAATGTCACCAACCCAGACGGCACCAAAGTAACGGCTAGTACAATTTATACCTATGATAGGTTTGGAAGAGTAATTAACTCTATAGTAGATACCACCAATCCAGATGGCACCAAGGTCAAAGATGAAGTCACCTATTCCTACGATGCATATGGAAGATTAAATTCCCAGACCACAGTCCGCACCAACCCAGACTCAACCCAGAGTACGAACGTATCAACCTATGAGTATGATCAGTATGGTAGATTGGCAAGACAGACTACCCAAACAAGCTCACTTGGCAATGCTCCTTCAACACAGGTGCTAGATTACAGGTATGATGAGTATGGTAGAGTAGATGGTCAGTATGTAGAGACTACAATACATGGTGCGCAGGGTGATATAGTAAATACAGATGATACCACATACACCTATGATGAGTATGGTAGAGTAAATGGACAAACCACAGAATCTCATAGAGCAGGTGATAACTCAACTTATATAGCAAATACCACCTATACCTATGATGAATACGGTAGAGTTGATACGGTTGATACCGAGTCCATAAAGCAGATTCCAGATAAGGAAGATGAAGTAAGCCGTGATATAACCACTAATACCTATGATCAATATGGAAGAGTAAATTCCACCAGAACCAATCACACCAACCCAGACGGCTCAAAGATCCTTACAGATACTTCCTACATATATGATGAGTTCGGAAGGATAGCAAGTACAGATCAAACAACACATCAGATAATTGGTGAGTATGATGGTGATGGTAATGATGGCGATGACGTAGTAACAAGGACTGTTAATGAAAACACCTATGATGAGTATGGAAGGGTGGCTCATACCAAAGCCAGCATATATAGGGAAGGTATATCACAACCAGAAGTTAAGGAGGATGATTATACCTATAATGATTATGGGCAGGTAACAATAGATGATCTTGAAGATAAACTTCCTGGAGTCGTTATTCCAAAAGGTGAAAATACTGAATATGTCTACGATTCACTCGGTAGGATTATAAAGGCTCTCACGAAGAATACCAATCCAGATGGTACTACCTACATAGATGAATATAGCTATTCCTACGATGCTTACGGCAGACTTTTACTACAAGCTTTGACTCAAACGAGTGCCGATGGTTCACTTTCTCAGGATAATCAGAGGTATACATATGACGCATACGGAAGATTGAATAAGCACGAAGCAGATAAAACAAATGCAGATGGAACTAAGCTAGAAGAGATTTCTAAGTATAAATATGGAGAATCCGGGAGACTGGTAAATATCACAATAGATACAATTCAGGATGGTTATGCAAACAGACATGCTTCGATTGATTATACCTATAATGATAATGGACAAATTGCCTCTCAAAACATAACTACTGACATTAATTCAGATCAGGGTACGCTTACCACTATAGAGGAGACAAAGTTTGAATATGATGAATTTGGTAGGTTATTAAACAAGACTACAGATCTTATAAATCCAGACGGGTCTACAGAGACCACAGTAGAAACTTATGAGTATGATGAATTTGGTAGAGTTATAGGCGGCGAGAGAACTATAACAAAGCATGCAGATGTTGATTTAGTCACCAGAGAAACCTTCACTTACACATACGACAACTTCGGAAGACTAGCAGGTCAAACTACTCACACCACCAATCCAGATGGCTCAAGACAGACAGTATCTGAGACATACAAGTATGATGCATACGGCAGGATATCAGGTGGAACAAGGACAATAACCAAGTATGTTGATGGCTTATCCAGGCCACTTGAAGGTGCGCCTGTATCAATAGATATTGGTATACTCCCCTATGATAGCACCATCACCACCAGAGAAACCTTCACTTACACATACGACAACTTCGGAAGACTAGCAGGTCAAACTACTCACACCACCAATCCAGATGGCTCAAGAC
>CAZOIE010000037.1:0-3324 GCA_964579905.1 uncultured Planctomycetia bacterium | reverse complement strand
ATACAAGTATGATGCATACGGCAGGATATCAGGTGGAACAAGGATAATAACTAAGTATGCAGATGTTGATTTAGTTACCGAAGAGACCTTCACTTACACATACGACAACTTCGGAAGACTTGCTTCACAAACAATAAACACCACCAATCCTGATGGTACTACCGTTACAGAGACTACCTCATATGAATATGATCAATATGGAAGAATATCACGCTCAATAAGTAACAGAGTATCAGAAGGTAACCCAACGGTCACGACCGTAACAGATTATGCATATGATCAGTTCGGTAGACTTGCAGGCCAGACCAACACCATAACCACTCAAACATCACAAGGCCCAATTACAACTATTCAGAATACAACCTATATATATGATGACTATGGCAGGATATTAACCCAGACTACAGATACCACCAATCCAGATGGCTCGACAACACAGGATATAACCACATATGAGTATGATCAATATGGCAGGATACTAACAGCAAGTACAGATCATACCAATGCAGATGGCTCAACCTACCATGTAGAGTCCACATATGAGTATGACCAATATGGCAGAATTAACACCATAACCTCTGTTAAGACCCAGGAGATAGATGGCGAGACCCAGACCTCAACAAGCGTAACCACCAATACCTATGATCAATACGGCAGAGTATCAGGTGCACATGTAGTAAATACAGATGCAGCAGGTGTCGTAACTACAGATGATGTAACCTACGAATATGATTCCCTTGGCAGAATAGCAAAACAGACCACACTGCATACAGCAGCAGATGGTACCCAGACCACCAGGGAGGATGAATATACCTATGATGATTATGGCCAGATAGCCATAAATATAAACGATATCACCAACCCGGATGACACCAATACCAATGGTAATACTTCCTATATATATGATGCATACGGCAGGGTAATAAATGCCACAACCATTACTGAAAACGCAGATGGTACCCAGACCACCACAGTTGTAAATTATACATATGACGTATATGGTAGAGTAGCCTCTCAGACTCAGACTGCTACAAAGTCTGATGGTACCGTAACAACCCAAAGCGTTAATTATGTATACGACAACTTCGGAAGACTTGCTTCACAAACAATAAACACCACCAATCCAGATGGTACTACCGTTACAGAGACTACCTCATATGAATATGATCAATATGGAAGAATATCACGCTCAATAAGTAACAGAGTATCAGAAGGTAACCCAACGGTCACGACCGTAACAGATTATGCATATGATCAGTTCGGTAGACTTGCAGGCCAGACCAACACCATAACCACTCAAACATCACAAGGCCCAATTACAACTATTCAGAATACAACCTATATATATGATGACTATGGCAGGATATTAACCCAGACTACAGATACCACCAATCCAGATGGCTCGACAACACAGGATATAACCACATATGAGTATGATCAATATGGCAGGATACTAACAGCAAGTACAGATCATACCAATGCAGATGGCTCAACCTACCATGTAGAGTCCACATATGAGTATGACCAATATGGCAGAATTAACACCATAACCTCTGTTAAGACCCAGGAGATAGATGGCGAGACCCAGACCTCAACAAGCGTAACCACCAATACCTATGATCAATACGGCAGAGTATCAGGTGCACATGTAGTAAATACAGATGCAGCAGGTGTCGTAACTACAGATGATGTAACCTACGAATATGATTCCCTTGGCAGAATAGCAAAACAGACCACACTGCATACAGCAGCAGATGGTACCCAGACCACCAGGGAGGATATAAATGATTATGATGATGAAGAGGCCCCATCAACTATAGAGACAACAACAGGCACAGGACAGCTTATTAAGATTAAGAGTACATTTACAGATTCCGCTGGTAATGTCACAGTGACAGAAAGGGATATTACCTACGATCAGTATGGAAGGATAGCCTCCGAAGACCTTAAGATTACAAGACCGGATAAGTCTATATTTTATGATGAAGTGGAATATTCATATGACGAGTACGGAAGAATATCTAGCACAAAGACAAAGCATACATTGCCAAGCGGTGCAATCACACACGATGAGGTTTCATATACCTATGATCAATACGGCAGAGTAAAAACAACCGATACAAAACATACAGGTTCTGATGGTAAGCATACAACCGCAAAGGTAACATATGAGTACGACCAATACGGAAGACTTTCAAAAACTACAACAGAGCATGTAAATTCCAAGGGTGAAGCATCTACCAGTGTTATGTCAGGGATAACCTATGATCAATACGGCAGGATGTCAGGATATACCTCTAACAACACTGATAAAGATGGAAAGACCTCAAAGAGCGTGGTTTCAAATATACAGTATGATCAATATGGCAGGCAGAAGAGCTATAGTTCAGCTGATACAGACAAAGATGGAAAGACCACAAATAATACAGTAACCATTGAATACGACCAGTACGGCAGAGTCAAAAAACAGACAATAAGGGGCAAAGATACTTCTATATATACCTTTACCTATAATCAAGATTGGCAGAAGATCAAAGCCGTAATAACCATGTCTGGTTGGCAAGGTAGCATGACAATCAATTACAACGAATACGGTGAAGAGTCATCAAGGAGTGGAAGTATATATAAGAATGTTAGAGGTGGAAGTAGTGGTGGTAGACGTACCGGTGGATATACCCCGCCTAGACCGCCAGATCTTGAAGGAAATGATGAAGGCGGTACCCCAGAAACACCCGACGGACCTCCAGAGCTGAGCGCGGAAGATCAAGCTGCAATAGCTGCTGCTGGAGCAGCCTATATGGAGGCACTGGCAAATGGAGATACCGCTGGAATGGAAGCTGCACATGCAGATGCTGAGGCAGTAAGGGCTGAGTATGGATTTAGCGGTGGCGATGATGGCTCAGAGTATATTCCTATAGATAACGGTGAAGGTGATGGTGAGACAGGAGCTGGTGATGGTGGATCTGATACCGGCAGCGGCAGCGGTGGTACGGGTGGTGGAAATTCATACACAGAGCAGATGACCCCTGAGGATCAGCAGGCAATACTTGATGCCCAGGAAGCATATCGCCAGGCCATGGAGAATGGAGATACCGCTGGAATGGAAACTGCACACGCTGCAGCTGAGGCAATAAGGGCAAAATATGGATTTAGCGGCGGTGAGGATGGTAATGGCTATATAGAACTAGATTCCGGACCAGAAACAGTAAGTGAAATTGATGGAGATGGCAATAGAACAGACACAACCATTCACATACACGAAGATAGCTCTAGTACTACATTAGAGGAAGTATATATACCTGATCCTAATAATGAAGGTGAATG
>CAZOIE010000036.1:0-9080 GCA_964579905.1 uncultured Planctomycetia bacterium | reverse complement strand
GAAGGATACCATAGAGGAGACGATATATTTTGCCACCAAAAAAATAAATCCTACCTTTGTCGAGGTAAATATAGCATATCCATTCCCAGAAACACCCCTTTTTAAACTCATAAAGGAGCAGGGCTTATTTAATGATGATAGAATGAGTGGGTATGATTACAGCAAGTCCATAATTAAGACACACACACTTTCAAATGAAGAGTTAGAGGGATACAGAACAAAGTTTTTGAAAAAGTTTTACTTAAGGCCAAGCTATATAGTCTCAACACTTAAAAGAGCTAAATCTAGTGCCATTTTTTTTAACTGTGCCAAAAGAGCGTTTAGGCTATTGGCAATGTAATCCGATATTATAAAGAAATAGTCCATACATACCAACCAGGGGTTTTAATATATATGAAAGCACTTTTAATAAATCCGCCTACAGGATTATTTGTGAGAGAAGATAGGTGTCAGAGCGCAGTTGGAGAGTTTGCGGTTAGTTTCTTAAGGCCGCCGCATGATCTGATGCTTATGGCTTCTGCCATAAAGGATGTTGGGGTCGAGTCTACCATAAGGGACTATCCGGTGGAAAAAAAGAGCTGGGATGATTTTGAAAGGGATTTTAATAATTTTTATCCGGATGCACTCATTGTAAGTGCGACAACCCCTTCAATAAAAGAGGATTTAAAAGCATGTGACATCGCTAGGAAAATCTCCGGTGAAAAGGTTATTACCATAGCAAAGGGTGCACATTTCATTATTGACGATATAAGCATATTTAAGGAATTTGAGGGATTGGACATTGTCATAAGGCAAGAGCCACATAGGGCGCTTAAGGATATATTGTTGAATAAGGATCTGAAAGATGTGCCGGGGATAACATTCAGATTAAATGGCAAGATAATTAGAAACCCGGATAGGGAGCTTTTGGATGATTTGGATACGTTGCCTATACCTGCCAGGGAATTAATCGATAACAATCTGTACGTAAGGCCGGATACAAATGAACCGATGGCGCTCATCGAGACATCGAGGGGATGCCCGTATGAGTGTATATTTTGCCTTACCTCTTCTGTTTCAGGGAGGAAGCTAAAAAAGAGAACTCCCAAGCTTATTGTAGATGAAGCGGTTGATTGCATGGAGAGATTTAAAATTTGCAATTTTCATTTTAAATCCGATACCTTTACCTGTGATAAAGATTGGGTAAGATCTTTATGTAATGAGATTATAAATAGGAGGTTGAATATAAATTGGATTTGCAACAGCAGGGTTGATACGATTGATAAGGATTTGATTTGTTTGATGAAGAAGGCAGGATGTTTCGCTGTTGGATTTGGTATTGAGAGTGCAAACCAGACGATACTTGATAAGATAAAGAAGAAAACAACCGTACAACAAGCAAAAGATGCAATAAACCTTTGCAAAAAAGCGCAAGTTATGTGCTATGCATACTTTATGATAGGGTTTCCATGGGATACTATGGAAACGATATCCGATTCGATAAAGTTTGCAATGGATGCCGATCCGGATTTCGTGGATTTTTTTATTGCCTATCCGTTTCCGGGTACTAGGCTTTGGGAGATTTTAAAAGAGTATAATTTGTTAGAAGAATCTCATTTTGGTGTTAAAGCATATGCCCGCTCGGCGTTTAAGACTTTCAAGTTAAACGAGGATGAGCTGCACAGGATAAGAAAACAGGCTCTTCGAAGATTCTATCTTAGGCCTGGGTATATAGTAAAAATGCTTCTTAAGGCAGGGTCGTTTAAGGTAGCTGCAAATTACATAAAACAGGGTGGCAGGGTTTTTCTTAATGTTATTTTCAAATGAAAGCTTTGGTGGGTATCATGGAAAAGAGCGAGATAAGAAGGGCACTGGAGGATAATTCAAAGACACCTAACTACAACAGGTGGATCTACGGTAATTTCAAGAATTTTCTTGGACAGGGTATACTGGAAATAGGCGCCGGCATCGGGAACATTACCTCATGCTTCGAGAATAGCTTGGATAAGCGAGTTATATTGGTAGAAATTATGGATGAGTTTTTAGAGGTTTTGGAGGAACGCTATGGCCGAAGAAAGGAGTTTAGAATATTAAAGTGCGATGTGTCAGACGAGAGTTTTGTGGATTTAGTTAAAGGAAGTAAAATAGCTACGGTATTATGTATAAACGTACTAGAACATATTCAGGACGACCTGAAGGCCTTATCAAATATAAGAAAAGTCATTGAAAATGATGCTAATTTTATTATCCTTGCCCCCGCATTTAAACTTTTATTCAGCCGGTGGGATAAGGCGGTAGGTCATTATAGAAGGTATAATAAAAAGGGACTCTTGGATTTATTGGATGTGAGCGGGTTTAAGGTAGAAGAGGTATACTATATGAATTTTGTAGGATTTTTTGGTTGGCTGGTAAATGCCAAACTTCTTAATTTTTCTCCCGGAGGATGCTCGACAAAAGGACGCATAACCAAGCAGGCAATATTTTTTGACAGACATATGGTAGATATTTTATCCAAGATGGAAAGTAAGATTCATCCGCCGTTTGGCCTTTCAATATTTATTAGAGCTACTTTAAAATGTTAAATATAAGCTCATTAATAGCGCACTCTAAATTTATCAGGAAGAAGCCCTTTGTGATATATAAGCTGGTG
The DNA here is from genome assembly GCA_964579905.1 of uncultured Planctomycetia bacterium. Taxonomy (GTDB): domain Bacteria; phylum Omnitrophota; class Gorgyraeia; order VGKN01; family VGKN01; genus CAZOIE01. The sequence continues at coordinate 6,451 of CAZOIE010000036.1, read as the reverse complement.
CGGGGTGTTTTTAAAAAGGCTATTTTAAGGAGAAATGTATTAAGGACGGTTGATCTTGCCATAACAGGGGATTGCCATTATAGGTGTAGCTTTTGTTCTGCGTATTTACTTTACAGCAAGAAGAAGTCCTATATTTCAATATCCAAAATTAAAGAGGTTCTTCGAGAGTCTCAACGTTTAGGTGCAATGCACCTTAACCTTACGGGTGGAGAACCGCTTATGAGGAATTTTAACGAGATACTTGAGATAATAAGAAGCTTTAACCCAAAGGTAAACCTTATATCCATGGTTACCAATGCATTGAATCTTACGCCTGAGAAGCTAGAATCTTTAAAGAAAGAGGGATTGGATACCCTGCAGATTAGCCTGGAGAGTTTAGAGCAATCAGAGCATGATAATATGGTGGGCATAAACGGGAGCTTTGATAAAGTTATGCAGGCAGTCGATTATGCCATTTCCCTAAATCTTAATCTATGTATAAATGTGGTCGTAGATAGGAATAATGTCTCAAAGATCAAAGATATTGTTAATTTTTGCAAAAAGAAGAAGGCTTTTTGCGTGCTTGATACAATATCGAGCGTCGGCAGGCTTAATGGTAATGAATCATTAAAACTACTTAAAGAACAGAGGGCAATATTTGATAAGCTATTAAAAGATCCCTATATTAGGCATGATTCTTCGATGAATTTTTCTCTAAAGATGGAATGCCCTGGCGGCAAGGAGCGTGTTCATATTACCGCATATGGTGATGTCATGACCTGTCCGCTGGTTCAGGTTAGCTATGGAAATGTAAATAGAGAATCCCTAAATGTTATATATAAGAGATTTTTACAATATCTCCACATAAGAAAAAATACTAGCTCATGTAAACATGCTTTTGATGAGGAATATTACCGCCTTATTGTGGAGCCTGCAATGAATACAGATAACCCGCCTATTTTTATAGAGGATTTATTGGGCACAAAAAGCAGCTAAAGATTTTATTTGGTGTGATTCGCTTTTCTTGAGAGGGTTATTATAAGATCTGCCAATAAGCCTGTTATAAAGATTATAAGGGCAGATATTAAGATGACTATATCCAGTTGCTGCATATGGTGTACTCCGAAAAAGACATTGTATATGGATTTTACAGACCCTATCAAAAAAATCATTATGCTAAATGGTAGGAATATTCTTAGGGGGTAAAAATAAAGAGTCATTTTTATTATAGCAACTATGTAGTTTGCGGTATCCTTAATTGGATGGAACTTTGACTTTCCGATACGTTTATAATACTCAATAGGAATAAATTTAACGAGGTGGTTGTTGCTTAGGAAGGCGATGGTCATGGTGGTAACGCATGAGAATCTGTCTGGTATGAGATATAGATACTTCATCATGAGTTCTTTTTTAAAGGCGCGAAAACCGGAGTTGGGATCTGGGATACTTACCTGGGTGAGGTAGCTGGCCAGTTTTTTTATTAACCATTTTGCTGGAATGCGTAAGAACTTAATTCTACCTTCCTCCTTAGAACGAGCTCCTATTACCTGGTCGTACTGCGGGAAGTGTTTGAGAAGTTCGGGTATCTGGTGAATGGGGTAGGAACCGTCAGCATCCAGTGTAACTATTACGTCCCCGCTTGAATTTAAAATACCGGTTTTTCTGGCTACACCGGTACCGAGGTTTGAGGGATGTTGAATTACTGTGGATTTTTTTTCTTTGGCAATTTTTAATGTATTATCCGTTGAACCATCATCAATTACGACTATCTCATAGTCATATTCACCATTGGACATGACCTTATTTATAGAATCTATGGTTTTACCTATTGATAGTTCTTCGTTTAAGACAGGCAATACGATACTTATTTTCATAGTGTTTTATTAAAGTAGCAATTTTAAATTGTGGGCTTAATAAGAACACAATATATTCATTTTAGAAGTTTGTCAATTATAAAAGGAGATATGGAGGTTATATTATGAAAGCAATTACAGCTGCAAGTATGAAGGAGATAGATAGAAAAGCCCAGGAGATCTATGGCATACAGAGTATAATACTGATGGAGAATGCCGGTATCGCAGTTGCGAACTTAGCAAAAAAGGTTCTTAGGAAGAAACCGAAAATTATCGCTGTTTTTTGCGGCAAAGGGAATAATGGAGGCGATGGGTATGTTGCAGCAAGACACCTATTCAATAACGGTTTTGATGTAAAAGTTTTTGTTATAAGCAACTATTCGTCTATAAAAGGTGATTCCAAGATTAATCTGGAAATAATACTTAAGATGGGTATTGAGGTCTATGAATTATCGGATTCGCTTAATAAGATTTATGTTAAGAAAATATTAGATAACTCATTTTTGATAATAGATGCAATCTTTGGAATAGGTTTTAAGGGTACTGTGCCAGATCATATAGCAGATATAATTGATATCATGAATTCCTCAAAAAAGCCTATTTTAGCAGTTGATGTTCCGTCAGGCCTTGAAGCTGATACAGGCAAAAAAACAAATATATGTGTTAATGCGACCAAAACCTTGACGTTTACCCTTCCTAAAAAAGGCTTTTATAAAAACGATGGGCCGTATTTCACGGGGAATATATCGGTATCAGATATAGGTATACCCAAGGCTTTATTGGTATGATTTATTAATATTTGAGGTTTTTGATTTTATATGGCATAATTTAGTTGAAAAGGAGACAGTTATGGTTAAATACTCTAAGATGTTGCTTTTATTATTGAGTTTTCTTTTATCAATCTTTTATGTATGTATTGTTACTTACGGAGGAGAGCAGCGGGAAGACTACTCTGCACCTTATGATAAATCAGCAGTTAGAGCCATAAAAAAAGAGAGGCAAAAGGCTTTGAGCGCCGGTGATAGAGAAAAGGCGACAGCCATAGATAAAATGATAAAACAATATGAGGCGGGGGAGATCTCGAAAGAAGAACTTTTATCTCCCGGAGGTAAGCAGGATACTGATGAAGGCCCACAGGATGGAGATCCTCCACCCGGAGATAATATGCCGCAAGGTCAAGGTCAAGAATACGGCGGCCAGGAAAATGCGCCCACAGGGAAGAGTTTAAAGTCACTCTATAAAGCTAAAGAAAAAGCTTTGAAATCCGGTAATATAGGGGAGGCAAAAAGAATACACGCTGAGATAGAAATAGCCATAAAGGCCAGAGGTTCAGATAGGGGCAGTGTTGTTCGTCGGCAAGATGTATCTAGGGATGGAGTTGGGCAGCCTGATCAGGAAGGCCCACCGCGAGAAGGCGGTGGTTTCGCACCTACCCCTGAAGAGATTATTAAAGACATGGAGAAAGAAAAGGGGGAGGCTTTGAAATCTGGCGATACGAAAATGGCTAATGGAATTGATGAAATGATAAAGAAAATTAAGGCGGGTAAGGTTACAGTAAAAGAACTTATGGAAATGAAGCCGCCAGGAGACGAGTAGCCTTCCAAGAATGATACAAGAAGAAGGTAATTACGATTATGAAGAAGATAGATATTTTATTTTTCTTGCTCCTTATGGCAGGTGTAGTCGGAATTTATCATTTTTTCATCGGTCAAGGAAGAAGCATAAAGGCTCAGAATCCCTATAAGCATGAGCTATATAAAGAGCAAGTTTTAAGGCGGAAAGCTATGGCTGCTCAAAATAAAAAGAAGAGATCAAGTAGCAAATCAAAGAAGGGTGCTAAGCACAAAAAGAGTACCAATTCAAGGGATATGCTTGGACAAATATTAAAGAAGCATGATTCGTCAAAGTCCAGTAGCAAATATGATACCAAGGATGCAAATGCGCTGATGAAAGATTTGAAGAATATTATCAATAAGAAAGGTTCTGTCTCTACGCAGGAGTTTATGCAAAATTTGCAAAACTCAACTATAGGATCGATGGATCAGATAGAGAAAGATGTTGAGAAGTTTGAAAAGGAGATGGGCTTACATTAATTGAATTGTAATGGCGAGTTTGTCTGAAGCTTTATATGGCGAATTCGCTTTTTTATTTTAAGTGCCGCGGGAGAGAATCGAACTCTCATGATGTTACCACCATCGGTTTTTGAGACCGACGCGTCTGCCAATTCCGCCACCGCGGCAGAATTACTAATCAAAAAAAATGGTGGAGCAGACGGGGCTCGAACCCGTGACCCCCACAATGCCATTGTGGTACGCTCCCAGCTGCGCTACTGCCCCCCAACGTGCCTCTAATAATATCTACTTTAGAATATATTGTCAATCTTTTTTAGTAGAATTATGTCAAAAATATAGTTATTTGTTTTTATATTGACCGTGAATTGTCAACTATGCTAAAATTCATAAACCTTATAATGATATGAGATTAGGAGTTCATATTTCAATTGGCAGGGGGCTTGTAGGGGCGATTGAGGATGCAGTATATATCGGCTGCAATACTATGCAGATATTTATAAGAAGTCCTCGCAGCTGGTCGAAGAGTAGTTTTAGTTATAAAGAGATAGATGAGTTTAAGAAAGAGCTAAAATTAAAAGATATCTCTCCCTTAGCGGTACATGGGTCTTATCTTATAAATCTTGCTTCTGGCGATAGAACGCTCTATAATAAGTCTATAAATCATCTGGTTCAGGATATCGTAACCTCAGATAAACTGGGTGCTGATTATTTTGTTGTTCATCCAGGCTCCAGCGGTCGCCAGGTGCCGGCATCTTGGGGCATAGAGAGGATTGGTGCTGCCTTAAACACCGTTATCAAGAAGTCCAACCCAAGATTGATGATTTTACTCGAGAATACCGGTGGAGGTGGTAGCCTTCTTGGGAGCAATTTTAGAGATTTTGGAGCTATTTTAAAGGGAGTATCAAACAAGAGAAAAATCGGCTTTTGTCTTGATAGTGCACACGTATTTGAAGCCGGCTTTGACATAGCCACCAAGAAAGGCTTAGATAAGACTTTAAAAGAGCTTGATAGGTTTATTGGGATAAATAGGCTTAAGCTAATTCATCTAAATGATTCTAAGACAGCCCTTGGTTCAAGGGTTGATAGGCATGAGCACCTTGGAAAAGGTTTTATCGGCAAGAAGGGCTTGAAGGTTTTCCTAAACAATACATATATAAAGAGATTACCTCTAATCCTTGAGACCCCCAAATACGAGGATGGTGAGGATACAGCCAATCTAAATTTTGCAAGAAAACTAATTAAAAAGTAACAATGGATATTCGAATGAGTAAAGATAGATATTCTTTCAAAGAGATTGAAAAAAAATGGCAGTCCTTTTGGCAAAAAGAAGGGCTTTTTGAAATTGACCTTAAATCAAAAAAGCCAAAATATTACTGCCTCATGATGTTTCCTTATCCGTCGGCAGCACTCCATGTAGGTCATGGCAGAAACTACATAATAGGGGATGCTGTTGCCAGGTACAAGATTATGCAGGGGTTTAATCTACTTACCCCTATGGGCTGGGATGCCTTTGGTCTGCCTGCTGAAAACGCAGCAATTAAGAGCGGCATACACCCTAAGGTCTCAACGGAGAATAATATAAAAACAATGAAGCACCAACTGAACCGCTGGGGTACCGGATATGATTGGTCAAGAGAGATTACATCATGCTTTTCCGATTATTACAAATGGACACAATGGATTTTCTTGCAACTGCTGGAAAAGGGTCTTGCGTATAAGAAATTTGCCGCCGTCAATTGGTGTCCATCCTGCCAGACTGTACTTGCCAACGAACAGGTTGTTAATGGTGCTTGCGAAAGGTGCGATACAGAAGTTTACCAGAGAGATCTTGAACAGTGGTTCTTTAAAATAACGGATTATGCCCAAAGACTGCTTGATGATATTAAGTTGTTAGATGAATGGCCTGAGCGAGTAAAGACGATGCAGAAGAACTGGATAGGGAGAAGCGATGGTGTTCAGATAAAGTTTCCAGCCGTAGGTACTGATATAGTATTTGACTGCTTTACCACAAGGGTAGATACAATATTCGGAGCGACCTTCTTAGTACTTTCACCCGAGCATCCGGATATACCAAGGCTTGTTGAGGATGTTGTAAATAAAGATGAGATACAAAAATTTATTAAGGAGAACCGAGTATCAAATAAAAAGAACCCTGCCAGCGTGGATATTGAAAAGAGAGGTATATTTACCAATCGCTATGCGTTGAACTCCATAAACAATGAGAAGATTCCTATTTGGATTGCTAACTATATCCTTATGGAGTATGGTACCGGCAGCATAATGGCTGTTCCCGCGCATGACGCGAGGGATTTTGACTTCGCCAAGAAATACTCTCTTGATATAAGGGTAGTAATCAAGGGAGAGGATATACCCTCAGATGGCAATTTACTAAAAGAGGCATATTGCGAGGATGGTACTATGGTTAACTCCGGGGATTTTAATGGTATGCTTAATAAGGAGGCCATTGAGAAAATAGCCGATCTTATGCAGAAGCAAAATATTGGTCAAAGGAAGGTTAATTATAGGTTAAAAGACTGGCTTATTTCA
>CAZOIE010000035.1:0-9133 GCA_964579905.1 uncultured Planctomycetia bacterium | reverse complement strand
TTAAGCAAGCTGAACAGCTTTTGCAGGTCTCAGTATCTATTGTATATTGAATCAAATCCCTACATACACCTGCAGGGCACTTTTTTTCGCTAATGTGTGCTTCATACTCATCTCTGAAATATTTAACTGTCGATAAAACCGGGTTTGGGGCTGTCTTACCTAGGGCGCATAATGAGGCTACAGAAATCGTCTGGGAAACATCCTCCAACAACTCAAGCTTTTCCTTGGTTCCATTACCTTCTGTAATATCGGTTATTATTTCTAACATGCGGCTTATACCTACCCTGCACGGAACGCATTTACCGCAAGACTCATCCAAAAGAAACTTAAGGAAATACTTTGCCACATCAACCATACAAGTGGACTCATCCATTACCACCATTCCACCGGAACCTACCATGGAACCCGCCTTATCCAGTTCCTCAAAATCAACGCTTAAGTCAAATAATTTTTCAGGTAAACAACCTCCGGAAGGACCACCTGTCTGAACCGCCTTTATTCTATTGCCATTAGAAGGTCCACCACCTATATCGTATATAATCTTACGTAGGCTAATCCCCATAGGAACTTCTACAAGCCCTGTATTTTTTATTTGCCCCGTAAGGGCGAATATCTTTGTACCTTTGCTTTTTTCGGTGCCTTTATTGGAAAACCACTCTGCGCCATTATTAATGATTAAAGGTATATTTGCCCATGTCTCTACATTATTGAGATTTGTCGGAAAATCCTGAAAACCCCTATCGGTTGTATGGACATCCTTTGGCTTTGGCTCTCCTACCATACCTGTTAAAGACGCCATCAGTGCGGACGATTCTCCGCATACAAAAGCACCTCCACCTCTGGCAATCTTAATATCAAAAGAAAAACCACTTCCTAGAATATTCTTTCCTAAAAGTCCTAGTTCCTGTGCCTGCTGCAAGGCTATCTTTGAATGCTTTACCGCAAGAGGATATTCATTTCGTACATATATAAATCCATGCTCTGCACCAATCGCAAACGCCCCTATCAGCATACCTTCGATAACCGCATGAGGATTTCCCTCTAAAATACTTCTGTCCATATAAGCACCAGGATCTCCTTCATCGGCATTACATATAACGTATTTCGGCATACCTTTAGCCTTCTTACAAGACTCCCATTTTCTAGCTGTCGGAAATCCGCCACCGCCCCGACCTCGAAGACTAGATTTTTTTACTTCTTCTATTACAGCATCAGGTTCCATAGAAGTTAATGTTTTAATAAACGCCGAATACCCTCCGCTGGCTATATAATCATTGATATCGCAAGGGTCTACTAATTTATTTTGCCCTAGAACGCTACGGTCCTGAACCTCATAAAACGGAATATCCTTTTCCTTTAGAACCTGTTTGCTAGATACAGGATCCTTATATAGTAACCTTTCTAAAACCTTATCATTCATCAGGGTTTCAGAAATAATTTCGCTGACATCCTCAGGACTTACATGACAATAAAAAATATTTCCCGGCTCGATAACCATAAGCGGGCCCTGTTCGCAAAAACCATGGCAACCCGTAGTCTTAATTTTAATCTTATTAACCAACTTCTTATTTTCCAATTCGCTGCGTAGAACAGTTACCATATCAAGACAACCAGATGCACAACAACCTGTTCCTGCGCAAACGGTAACTATCTTGGTGTATTTGCTAGCGTCAGATTTTATTTTTTCTGAAAGCTCTGTAAGGTCTTGTATGTTATTAATAACTTTCATTTGGAATTGTTGTGGGTTTCTTGTATTAAGTTTCGCAGTTTACTGGAGGTCATATGTTTGTAATATTTTCCATCCATTACTACAACCGGGCCCAATGCACATGCGCCAAGGCAGTTGACGGTTTCAACGGTAAATTCACCATCCTCGGTAGTCTCGCCCGGCTTAATGCCAAGCTGGCCAAGAACCTCATCTAAGAACTTGGGTGCACCCCTTACGTGGCAGGCTGTCCCCATACAAACGGTGACCAGATGTTTGCCCCTTGGTTCAAGAGTAAAGGCCTTGTAGAAATTCGCCACCCTGAATACCTCAATAAGGGGAATCTCTAATTTTTCAGATATAGTTCTTAATGCATCCTCAGGAAGGTACTTGTAGGCTTGTTGAACATCTTGTAACACCTCAATTAGTTCACAAGAAGTTCGTTCTTTGGGTTTGATTATTTCGTCAATCTTCTTTAAATCTACGCTCATTAGATAACCTCAAAAAAAAAGACGTCCACTCACGTGGACATCTTTGTCCCGACCAGTTTCACAATACGCCATTGTACTGTGCTTAATTTTTAGGCACATTAACATATAAAAAAAAATATGTCAATAAAATTTTATCTAAATTTTGGGTGCCTTATTCTTTTAATGCTTAATATAAAAGCAACGGTTAAAGTATCGGCAAATATTTATCCAGTTCATACTTTGTTATCTGCCTTCTATATTCAGCCCATTCCTCTTTCTTATTTCTTATGAAATATTCAAAAAGCTTATCGCCCAAAGCGCCTTTTACGACAGCACTTTTCTCAGTCAACTTTATTGCTTCAAACAAATCATCCGGCAGAGACTCAATTCCTGCTTTCTCTCTTTGCTTGTCCGTCATCTCATATATGTTATCCGTTACCTGTGCCGGCAATGGATATTTCTTTCTTATACCTTCAAGCCCAGCCTTCAACATGACCGAAAATGCAAGATACGGATTGCATGCTGGATCTGGATTACGCATCTCAACCCGGGCCGATTTTTCTTTTCCTGCCTTAAAGGTAGGTACCCTTATTAGAGCGGACCTGTTTATCTGCGCCCAGGAAACATACACAGGGGCTTCATAACCCGGCACCAACCTCTTGTAGGAGTTTACGCACTGACAGGTCACAGAACAAATTTCTCTGGCATGTTTCAATAATCCTGCCACAAAATATTTCGCTGTTTTAGAAAGGTGGGTCTTATCCTTCGGATCATAGAAAGAATTTCTTTTTCCTTTAAATAGAGACATATGCGTGTGCATACCGCTTCCATTTATTCCATAAACAGGCTTTGGCATAAAGGTGGCATAAAGATTATTCTGCACGGCTACCTCTTTAACTATCATCCTGTATGCCATTACACTATCGGCCATAACTAGAGCAGTATTATAGCGAAGGTCTATCTCATGCTGCGAGCTGGCCACCTCATGGTGCCAATACTCAACATCGATTCCCATCTGCTCGAGCATTAGAACCGTCTTTCTCCTTAAGTCCTGCCCTATGTCCATGGGTGCAAAATCGAAGTATCCCGCCTTATCTAGGATTTCAGTACCACCCTTATTGCGAAAGTAGAAATATTCAAGCTCAGGCCCAACGAAGAAGGTAAAGCCTAGCTTTTTAGCTTCATCTAAGTTTCTTTTTAGAATATTCCTTGGATCTCCTGCAAAAGGCGCGCCATCTGGCTCTAGCACATCGCAGAACATACTTGCAGCTTTTTGATCCTTTGTGCTAAAGGGCAATATTTGGAATGTATCTGGATCAGGCTTTGCTATCATATCCGATTCCTCTATTCTTGCAAACCCTTCTATAGACGAACCGTCAAATCCCATTCCTGTAGTAAGTGCCTTATCAAGCTCATCAACGGTTATGGCAAAATCCTTCAAAAACCCAAGCACATCGGTAAACCACAGCCGTATAAACTTTATTTTGTTCTTTTTGACCAGTTGTATAATTTCCTTCTTTGTCCTTGTAGCCATCAACTCCTCCTGTAAGTTGTTTTTATGAACTCTCTCATTCTCTTCACAGCTTCCTTTAAATCATCCATGTTTGTCGCATAGGAAATTCTAATATATCCATCCATGTTTTTACCAAAAGCAGTTCCTGGCACAACAGCAACCTTCTTTGATTTAAGAAGCTTATTGGCAAATGTAAGCGAATCCATCTTAGTAGACTTTATACTGGGGAATATATAGAAAGCACCATCGGGCCTAACACACTCAAGACCCATTTCATTTAAAGATTCATACACAAAATCTCGCCTTCTTTTATATTCCTTCTTCATTTCAAGAACAGATCTCTTTGAGTTCGACAATGCTTCACAAGCAGCAAACTGACTAACTGTTGGAGCACAAAGCATGGTATATTGATGTATCTTTGTCATAGCTGCAATAATTTTCTTTGGACCACAGGCATATCCAACCCTCCAGCCCGTCATAGCGTATGCCTTGGAAAAACCGTTAAGGTAAACGGTATTGGACTTAGCACCTTTTAGTGTAGCAAAAGGGGTATGTTCTCTATCGTATGTAAGCTCATCGTAAATTTCATCGCTTATACACAAGATTCCCTTCTTTATGATAACTTTCTTTATATCTTCCAACTCTTCCTTTGTATAGGATACACCTGTTGGGTTCACCGGATAATTAAAGATTATCCCCTTTGTCCTGGGATTACAATTCTTCTGGATATCGGAAGGCTTTATCTTAAAATTGCTCTTTTCAGAAGTATATATATAGGAAGGAGTACCTCCTGCCAGGCTTGAAACAGGACCATAAGAAACATAGCTTGGCTGCGGTACCAATATCCTATCACCCGGGTTTACAATGGCACGAAGGGTCAAATCCAGTGCCTCGCTTACCCCAACCGTTATAAGTATCTCACTATCAGGATCATATTCCAATCCATACCTACTTTTAAGGAAACGGGATATCTGAAGGCGTAGCTTATACAGCCCCTTGTTTGAGGTATAGGTGGTGTACCCTTTTTCAATATTAAAAATACCAGTCTCTGAGATATTCCATGGTGTTGGAAAATCAGGCTCACCTACCCCAAGGGATATAACCTCCTTCATACCAAGAACAAGGTCAAAAAATACCCTTATCCCGGACGGAGCAAGATTCTCTACTTTTTTTGAAACTATGTTCTTCATTCTATTCGTACAATTAATAAGATATCGCTATCCTCTTGTTTGATTCTTTGTGTTTTAAAATTATGCCATCCTCTTTATATTTCTTAAGGAGAAAATGGGTTACCGTACCGCGTACATTCTCCATAGGTGATAGCTTTTCTGAAACAAATCTACTTACCGTCTGAATATCCTTACCCTCTACCACCAATAAAAGATCATATGTGCCGGATAAGAGATAACAGCTTGAAACCTCAGAAAATGAATATATCCTCTCTGCTATATGATCAAAACCCACATCCTTTTGAGGTACTATATTTACCTCTATCAGCGCCCTAACGTCGCTATTTGCATCTTTTATCAGCTCTTTATTGATTACAGTCTTATACTTCAATATGACACCGGACTTCTCGTATTTCTTTATGGCGGTCTTTACCTTTGATGCATCCTTTTTTGTAAGCTTTGCTATCTCTTGAGGTGTAATCTTGGCATCTTTTTCTAATAGTTCCAATATCTCATCCATATTATCAACCTCCATTTTGTCCTTCATTAAAAATTTTCATTAACATAACATAACAAATACGATACGTCAATAGGAATCGCTTAAAGAAGTGGGCTTTTATGGATGGATATTAAACTATAGTCCCAGAAACTTAATGGCACCGCCGCATAAGAAGATCGTAAGTCCTGCAAGCGCATGAGAATATCTCTCAAGGCCACGAATAGGAGCTTTCAATAACCCAAAAGATACTACCAAAACAGCCCCCAGCATAGTCATTATGGTAGCTAGGCCAAATACCAATGCCACCATTATAACCGCCGCTACGTTATGCTTGGCTGCCGGATACATAATCAAGGGAATCAACGGCTCACATGGGCCAAATACAAAAATTATAAACATGATCCACGGTGTCGTGTTATGCGACTTTGAACTGTGTACATGCGAATGCTCGGAAAAATGCTTATGGGAATGAGAATGAGCGTTTCCATCTAAATGTGAGTGCTTATGCTCATGAGGTTTATAGCGAACTGCCTTATGGACTCCCCAGACAAAATAGGTAAACCCAAATATTATAAGTAGCCATGCTGCCAGGTCACCCCGTGAGGCCTCTATCATTTCCAATTTAAAAACGGCTGTTCCAAGAGCAATTCCGATAAACCCAAGCACTATTGAGCTTAATATATGCCCAAGCCCACACAAGAATGTAATAAGGCTTGTCTTGGATAAACTCCATCCCCTTGCCTTTGAAAGCACTATAAACGGTAGATAGTGATCCGGACCTGTAATCGTATGTACAAATCCCAGGGTTAGAGCAGTTGTAGCTAAAATACCAATTTCATTTATCAAGACTTTTTTTCCTAATAGTTAATTAAAAGTAAATAGTCATACCACTTGTTATGGTATAATCTGGACTTGCGTCCGAGATACCAAATCCGAAACCATAGTCTATAACAATATCCTCATTTAGGCAATGATTTATTCCAAAAAGACCACTACAGGCATTATTGTCAAAATTTCCGTTAAAATCTGTTTCACCGGCAATCTCACCTAGGATATTCAGTTTTTCACCTAGCGGATATTCAACAGCTACGGCATAGCTCATAAGATCATCGACATCCTCACCGTCGGGTTCGCCTACAAAGGTATACCCGCAATTTAGATGCGTAGTAATCTTATTTATCTTTTTTGTCAGAATTCCATTTATACTATAGTCTATCTCACCGGTGCCTAGTCCTTTTGTCTCATCGCCGGTTTCAGATTTAACACCAAAGCTCATTGCAAATGCGGGATGATCTTCGGTTTCTTTAACTAGAGTATATTTAGTAGTAAATTCAACGTCACCTATACCGTCAACATCATCACCTTCATCAAAGTCTATAAATCTATATGGAACCTCAACGCCCAAATCAAGATTTTGCGCAATTCCGCATGTAACTGCAAAGCTTAAACTATTTTCTTCATCTGCATCACCTTTGGCATATTCATAACCGCATTCAACTTCAAAATGCCCCCTCTCAACTGTACCTGCATCGTTTGTGGACAACGGCCTTGCACCATAACAATCAAAAACAAAAAGGCCAAATGTTGCACATATAATAATTACCAATAAGATTAAATTAGAAGTTCTTTTCATTTTTCTCCCCGCATTTTATTAATTTTTGAGCTCTGAAATTCTTATCTGTATAATCTTACAGGGTTGAGGGCGGGGCGCGGGAAGATTCTATAAAAAGATATATGTTAAACTTGGATTCTTGAATAAAGCTAAGGAGTCGGGTGCCAGGAAATTTAAGGTCTAAAATAAAACCAGTCGAAGATAAATTTGCAAAAGAAGTTAAGGTTAATATACAATAGCTGCACTCATCATGACTGTCTAGCTCTGAGTGATGATGTAATATCCCGCTAAATGAGAAAAGCGTAAGTGAAATTATACAAAATAAAATAAATATTATCTTAGTAATTTTCATTAAGTTGTATTTTCCTCAATAACATTTACCATCTGGTCTACGGTTACAGGTTTGGCTAAAAATGGGCTACCACCTATAATCCCATCACTCTTTTCTACCTCTTCCTGGGTTACAGTAGCTGAAACAAATACAATTGGGATATCCTTGGTTTCAGGATCACCTCTTAATAGCTTGGCAACCTCACCACCGCCTAGGTCAGGCATAAGTATATCTAATAAAATTAGATCGGGTTTGAAGCTCTTTGCACAGGATAAGGCTTCTGTGCCCCTGTTTCGTATTATAACCTCATAGTTGCCAGTTTGCTCAAGATTCATCTTTACAAGCTGCGTAAACTCCATTTGATCATCAACAACCAATATCTTCTTTTTCATTTTTATCCTAAATGCTCCTCTATTGTATCTATTAGTTGCTCTACTGTTACAGGTTTGGCTATAAAGGGATGACCTCCTATCAGGCCTCCTCTTGTACACACCTCTTCCTTATCCACTACCGCAGTAAGGAAGATTATTGGCATCTCTCTTGTACGATTATCCTCGGCAAGCTGTCTTGCTGCTTCGCCACCTGATAGATCGGGCATAAGCACATCCAGGAAGATTATATCCGGCTTAAACTTCCTTGCAGCAGGAAGAGCTTTCTTTCCTTCATTTTCTGTCATCACCTCGTACTTGCCGGTCGCTTCAAGATTTAGTTTGGCAAGTGTGGTAAAATTTTCCTCGTCATCAACCATCAGGATTTTCTTTTTTTCCATCTTCAGATCCTTTCTCTCTTAACTGTTTAAGATTGTATTTAAGTTGGCAGGGTAAAAGTTCCTTTTCGGCAAGTGATAACATGTGCTCAATACTTTCTATAAGGTTATCCATTTCAACGGGCTTTACGATATAGTCATCGGCACCGTTTTCAATGGCTGACACTATGGTAACCTTTTCATACTTGGCGCTAATGATAATTATTGGTATGGTAGCGGTTTTTGACATCTCTCTTAATACTGCACAGGCCTGTATGCCGTTTAAATCCGGCATTATAATATCAAGGCATATCAAATCTGGCTGAAACTCAGTAACAATATCAAAAACATCCATTGCTTTGTTAACGTCCTTAACCTTATACCTGCCCGTTGACTCAAGGTTCATTTTCAAAAGCTTGGTAAAATTCTCCTCATCATCAACTACCAATATCTTTTTTAACTTTTCCATAAAATACCTCTTGTTAAAAGTGTTAATTTGTTACTAAGTTATTATAATCCTAAGCCTTCTTTAAGACAATAGTTATCTTGGTTCCTTGACCTTCTTTGCTCTCTATATCCATAAAGCCCTTGTGCATATCAATTACATTTTGACTTACCGAAAGACCTAGGCCTGTACCACCTTTTGGACCCTTAGTGCTGAAAAATGGGTCACGTATTTTCTCTAGATCATTTTCCGATATGCCTACTCCCGTGTCCTCCACCTCAACTATCACCATTTGTTCACCAGGTTTAAGTTTTTTACTCACTACCCCTTCTATTCCCCCTAGATATGAACGCAAAGTAATCACTCCTCCCTCTGGGGGCATAGCTTGTATAGAATTTAGCAAGAGGTTTATAAATACCTGCTCAAGCCTTGGCTTGTCTGCTAGAACCTTTGGAATATCTGAGCCTAACTCCTTGACAACTTTAACATTTTCTCTAAACTTTAGGCGCTGTTTCGACAAAGCTAAAGAAGCTTCTAAAATAGTGTTTATATCCTGAGGACTTAGATTTATCTCTGTCTCTTTTGAGAAGTTAATAAGGGAACGTATTATATTATCCGACCTTAAGACACTATCTTTGATCATT
>CAZOIE010000034.1:0-9435 GCA_964579905.1 uncultured Planctomycetia bacterium | reverse complement strand
AACTTAAAATCCTTATCATTCCCCTAATTGTTTTAGTCTTCACTATTTTTTCTCCAGTAGATTCATTTTCCCTAGAGTTCCAACCTGTATTAGTTGATGAGATAAATCTAAAAACCCTTCGCGGAGCAACCAGGATAAATGTTGTCTCTAACAGTCCTTACACCTATTATGAGACGGATGAGTTTGAGGAACCCTACACGCTCATTGTGAGCATTCCTGAAGCCGAACTTTCCTTTACCGATGAACGATATATGGTTATGCCGGTAAAATCTCCCAATATTAAGGAGATAAGGGTACATCAGTTTTATGATTACCTCGCAAGCCCGCAAAGGATGCTCAGGATTATCGTTGAATTTAAGCAGAAGTCAAACTACAAGGTAATTTTTGAGGATCAAGCGACAGCTATGAACATTGATGTGGAGATAACAAAGTCTGAAGCGAAAAAATTAAAGGAACTTCAGAAGAAAGAGCGACTGGTGCAATATGCTATTAACAAGGCTCGAGAGAAAGAATTGAGGGAGGTATTGAAGCGGGAGAAGAATGATCGTATTTTAGCCAAACATGCTAAAGAAGCAAAGGATGAGGCCATAAGAAAAAGAAGGGAAAGTAAAAAAGAAATCATAGTAGAGGGGCAAGAGGTTAAGCCAAAGAAGAAGAGCTGGTTTAGTAAGTGGAAGGAAAAAAGACAGGAGGCCAGAGAGAAGAAGCTTGAGGCAAAAAGAAAGCAGGAGATGGAGAGGGTATTGGTTAAAGCACCTGTAAAGAAGAAACAGGATGAAATAATAAGAGAGCAGGAAGCATTGAGCGAGGATAAATTGGTAGAGCCCGGGAAAGAAAAAATTCCTCCACATCAAAAACTTGCCCAAGCATCAGAAAAACCTCCGTCCGTTGAGGAGCTTGTAAGAAGCGCTGAAGATGAGAGCAAGCTCATAGGTTCTCCAACCTCGCCTGGCGCCAAGAAGGAGGAAGCAAAACCAAAGAAGAAGATTACGAGTTTAGAACAATGTATTGATATAGGCCTTGAGAACCACATGCCTGCAAAGATATCACTGGATGAGGTAAAGCTTGCTGAGTTAAAAGTAGCTGAGGCAAGGAGGGCGCTATTTCCCTCGGCGTCCTTTAAGAAGGTCAGGACGGATGGCGACATATACGATGTAGGGTTCTTAGAGCGCGAATACATCTTAAGATTAGAACAGCCATTATATTATGGCGGCAGGTTACGTGATGCTATAAAGAAGGCCCAGCTTAATTTGGAGATTTCAAAGAGGAATTATAATAAGGTTAAGGCTGAGTTTGTAGCCAAGGTTGAAGCCGCCTTTTATAGCTTTGTAGGGGCACAGACAGTCTTGGCAGCTCAGGAGGAGCTGAAGGCAGAGGCAGAGCATATACTTGGTATTGCTAAGAGGCGTTATGATAAAGGGTTGTCTACTGAGGTCGAGTATCTTAACATTCAACACCTATACGCCCAGATACTCTATCAGATAAATGTTGCCCAGATGGAGATGGGTTCTGCAAAGTTACAATTGGAACATGCGCTTGATTTAGATTCTTCCTATGAGATAGAAATAAAGGAAACGCTTCAGTATGCGAAAATAGATATTGACTTGGAAGAGAGTTTAAAACTGGCTTTTAAAAACAGGCCCAGTTTATTTATAAATGAGCTTACCGTTAGGGTCAATGAGATTGAAGAAAAGATAGTGAGGAATAAGAACCGTTTTAAGGTAGATCTTACAGGCTCGTATGGACAGGGAGGCGGTGCGTATAAATCAGAAAAGCTAACCTTGGATAAGACATGGTATGCAGGTGTTATGTTTACGAAGCCCTTAGGCGGCAATACACTGAGCTATCATTTAAGTGAGGATGAGACCGCCCCAAGGCTTGGTCAGACAACAAGAACAGGTTCACACACGCAGACCTGGGAGTTTAGCATATTAAACAATATTGCCCGCTATTCAGAAGAGAGGAGCGCCAAGATAAATCTCAAGAAGGCTCTAAATGAATTAAACGAGATAAAGAAGAGTATATCAAGTGAGGTAAGGGAGGCGTTCTTTAGATATGAGAAGGCCATTATGCAGGTTGATGGCTCTGTTGTGAAGATTCAGCTAAGACAGAAGGAAATAGAGGTAAATCAGGCAAGGGTAGATGTGGATGAGGCTCATTTATCTGAGTTGCTTGAGAGCAAGATAAGGCTAACAGATGAGAAGGTTGCATATTTTAATGCTATAAGCAGTTACTATAGCGCTGTTTCAGGTATAAATAAGGCTATTGGTTTAAGTAGTTACTATAGCGTTGAAACACCCCCTGGCTTACCCGAAAAAACCAAGGAAAAAGGAAAAAAGGAAAAGAAGAAAACTTAACCAAATCAGGTTGTCTATTATATATGGAGGTTTAAATGGCTGATAACGAACAAAAACCAACAGGCCTACCTGTAACTTCCCCTGGCGGTAGTGCCCCCACTACTCCCCCAAAGAAACCCTATGCAAGGCCCAAGAATAAGAAATTTCCATTTGTGATTTTGATTATTGTGTTAGGCCTAGGGGCTTTTTATGCATACAATACATTTCTAAAAAAGGCAGATGTGTCCCCTGGCGCTGATCCTGACATGCTAAATGAAGAGATGATGCGTGAGGAGAAAATATCTGTTATCCCTGTTAGGGTATTTAAGGTTGCAAAGAGCGATTTTGTTGATACCTTTCCCAGCATGGGTACCATAAAGGGTATAAGGGAGGTAAATCTGAGATTTGAATCAAGCGGCATTATTGAGGCCATGAATTTTAAAGAAGGCGATTTGGTGAAACGGAGTGATGTTATAGCTGCATTGAGCATGAGGGATGCCCAGTTGAATATAGAATACAATGAATCAAAATTGAAAACAGTGCAGGCAGAGCAGAAGGCAGCAAAGAAAAAGATGGAGGTGTATCAAAAGCTGTATGAGGCAGGTTCTATAATAAAGGCCAAGCTGGATGAGGTGCGTCAGGAGTATGATGTGCTGAAAACAAAGGTTAAGACCGCAAAGCTTGAGGTGGAGCATTCTGAGAACGAACTTGATAAAAGAACGCTGTTTGCTCCGATAGATGGGATATTATCATCAAAGGAGTCTGAGGTAGGAGAGCTTGCAAATCCCAATACCAAAATCGCAACACTTACTGATATAAGCAGTGTCTATGTTGAGATAGGAATAACGGAAAGAGATATTGAAAAGATAAAGTTGGGACAAAAGGTTAAGGTGAGCGTTGATACATATCCCGATGTAGATTTTTTTGGGAAGATAGATAATATTTTTCCCCAGGTTGAGGGAAAAAGCAGAACCATGACGGTCAAGATTAAGCTTGAAAATAGCGATATGATGCTTAAACCTGGTATGTTTGCAAGGGTTGCAATAAATATATATGAGAAGAAAGACGCGCTTCTTGTCTCGTCGGGTGCCTTAAGAAAACAGGATGAGGCATATTTTGTGTTTGTGGTCAATAAGGAAGAGGATAAACAAGAAGAAAGCAACCAGGAAGAAACCAAACAGGATATAGTCTTAAAAAAGGTTGTTGAGCCTGGATACAGGACAATAGAGTATGTGATATTGGAGAAGGGTGTGAGTGAAGGCGATCTTGTTGTTACAGAGTATCAGGGAGATTTAAAAGATAAAAGTCCATGCGAGGTGCTGGAGGTGCAGGAATACAATGTTCCACAAAGCTAATTATATATTATATCTGGCAATAACGTTTGTCACTATATTTTGCCTAATTCCCGTTGTATCTATTTACTCTGATACGATTAAACTAAAAGATGGCACTAAAGAGAAAGGTGTGGTTGTAGAGGAATATTCTGACAGGATTGTGCTTAGCCAGGAAGAGGGCGAGGCTCATTTTCTAAAGAAGGATATCGAGGAAGTGCTGTATGATACAAAGGAGCAGAATTTTTTGGCTCTAGGAGATTTTTATAAAGACAAGAAAAATTTTGATAAAGCCCTTGAATATTATAAGAAGGCATTGAATGAGAATTCTAGCTTCAAAGAGGCTAAGGATGCTATCCGCTTGATAACGACCCTTAAGTTAAGAGAGAAAGAGCTTAGGAAGAAGGCGCAGGTAAAAAGAAGGATGGAGTTTAGTAGTGGTATGGGTTTTCGGAAGAGATATACCAGGAAGATGACATCGCTAGATAAGATTAAGGAAAAGGTCGGCATACTATATAAGAAGGTTGATGAAGGGATTGTAATAGAACAACTGATAAAAAATTCTCCTGCTGAAGGATCAGGTCTTAAAAAGGGAGATTTGATAGTATCCATATGGGGAAGCCTGATAAGATATTCTACTAAATCCGAGATAGAAAGCCTTTTACTTAATCCTAGGTATAAGGAGGTAAAATTCTTAGTTGAAAGGGAAATTGCGTTTTTATCAGATAGACCAACTCTTAACTTTGAAGAGTATTTTGGATTTAGCATGTTGCTAGACGAGGAAGGATTAAAAGTGGTGGATGTTGTTGAAGGTAGCATTGCCCAAGAGTTGAATATTGAAAAGGGCGATTTCATACATAAAGTGAATAACGAATTAACTAGATATATCTATATCGATAAGGTTAAGGAACTGATAAAGAAGGCTCTTTCAGATCAAGGTAGATTTACATTTACAATAAGGAGAGAGATTTCTTTGATTAGAAAAGAGTAGTAATTTACCAAGGAGGTAAAAATGCCACCTAGAATAATAAGAACCAAATTTTTAGTAAGAAAATTCCAGTTAAAGTTCGCAGGATTCGTGCTTTTACTTATGGCGATAGTGGGACTGATATGTGGATTTATTGTATATAACTCTGGTGCAACCCTCCTTGTTGAGAAGCTTTCGAATGTCTATCCGCAGCATAGATTGGTTGCAATACTAAAAGCGGTTAATGCAAGGCTGGTAGTGGGATTTTTATTGGCGATACCCTTTATCTTCATATCTAGCGTTATTGTTTCTCATAGAATAGCAGGACCCCTGGTTAGGATTGAAAGAAGCCTGAATGAAATCGGAGATGGCAACCTTGCTTTAATCGTAAAGTTAAGACAGAGTGACGAGCTCCAGGATCTTGCTAAAACCATCAATGATATGGTTCTTTCAATAAAGGAGAAGGTTAAAGGACCCAAGGAGCTGGCTTCACAAAGCCACTTAACCCTTGAGCCCATAAAAGCAGAGCTGACGAAATCGCAGCCAGACGTTGCAAGTTTAACATCCCAGATAGGCGAATTAGAAAATCAACTCAATAGCCTTAAAGAAGGCTTATCAAAATTTACCATAAGTTAGACATTTCAATATCAAGTTCGTAATAATTTATGAGTCTATCCAATTTTTCAGTTAAGAGGCCCGTTACTACCATAATGATATTTACAGGTGTAGTTATCCTGGGTCTGATCTCTTGGAGTCGCCTGCCCCAAGAGCTTTTCCCGCCTATTACCTATCCCCAGCTGTCCGTTGTTACCAATTATGAGAATGCTGCCCCAGAGGAAGTGGAGCTCTTAATCACAAGGCCCATTGAGGAAGCAGTTGCTACCGTTCCCAACATAAAGAGCATAAGCTCTACATCAAAGGAAGGAACCTCGCTTGTTATGGCAGAATTTAACTGGGGAACCAATATGGACTTTGCCGCTCTCGGAGTTAGAGAAAAGGTGGATCTTATAAAAGAGCGCTTGCCAAGGGACTCTGAGGAACCTATTGTCATGAAGTATAATCCCTTTGAACTTCCGGTAATGGTTTTAAGTATTACCGGGAGAGACAACCTGCAAGAGTTGCTTGCCACAAGTAAAAAGCTTATTAAGGATGAGCTGGAAAAAATAGAGGGTGTTGCTTCTTGTAATATCTCAGGTGGGCTTGAAAGGGAGCTATTGGTTGAAATAGACCAGGGAAGATTACAGGCCTCAGAGATATCGCTTTTATCTGTATTGGATGCTCTAAGTAAATCAAATATTAACTATCCCGCAGGTACTATAAAGGAGAGTTTTTATGAGTATCTAATAAGAACAATGGGGCTGTTTGAGAGTATATCAGATATCAAAGACACCGTACTTGAGGTAGAGGATAGGAAAGAGACTGCGCTTAAGAATATGAAATCACTTTCAGAGCTGGAGCAAGAGCAGTCGCTCAGTAAAAAAGAGGGCTTAAAACGTTTTATCTTACTATCAGATATAGGGGAGGTCAAAGACACCTTAAAAGAAAAAACAAGCATTTCAAGATATAACGGAGTTGATAATATCTCTATCTCCATTCAGAAGCAGGCAGGAGGGTTTACCCTTCATGTTACAGATAGGATAAAGAAGACTCTTAAGCTGATAGGGCAAAACCTCCCAAAGGATGTAGAGGTAAGGATAGTTTATGATCAGTCTGAATTTATAACTAAATCAATAAATGGCGTTAGAGATGCAGCGCTTCAAGGTGCCATTCTGGCATTTGTAATACTGCTTATATTTTTGAAGGACCTGTGGTTATCGGCAATAGTTATAACAGTTACACCTATAGCAATACTTGGATGCATCAGCCTTATGTATTTTCGTGGCATTACTTTGAACATGATGTCGCTTGGGGGCATGGCAATTGGCGTTGGGATGCTTATAGATAGCGCTATAGTTGTGGTTGAAAGTATCTTTAGATATCGAAAGCGAGGTTTCTCAGTAAAAGAGGCGGCTGTTACAGGTAGCAATGAGGTAGTCGCACCTATGATAGCATCTACCCTTACGACTATCTGCGTGTTCCTACCTATGATTTTTGTAATAGGGATAGCCGGACAGCTATTTAAAGAGTTAGCATTGGTTGTTATTGTTACGCAGGTTATGTCTCTTATAATATCTTTTATGCTTATACCCTGCCTTATATCGCAGATCAAAGAGAAAGCCCCCCTTAAGAAATTAGAAAAAATCGAAGATGATGAAGATAGCTTTGCTACGGAGGAATCAAGCAACGCTTTTCTTGGATTTCTTGGAAAGCCAATAGACCTGATTGAAAAGTTATATGCTGGTGTAATTGAGCAGTTCATCAAGTACAGATTAGCCTTTTTTGCTGTAGTTATATTGCTATTTATTTTTAGCTTAAACCATTTCATGGGACTGGATAGGGAATTTATGCCCAAGATAGACCAAGGGCAATTTGTTATGAAGGTTAATATGCTGCCTGGCACTAAGCTTTCTATAACGGATTCTATTGTCAAAAAAGTAGAAAAGTTACTCTTAAGCGATGAGGATGTTAGCGAGGTTACCGTTACTATAGGCTCAAGTAAGGAGCGTGCGAGGGGCGAGGCTCTTGAGACCCTAGGGGCGCACCAAGCACAGGTTATGGTAAACCTCAATAAGGGAAGAGAATCCTCTACAAATGATTTCATACAGAGGTTGAAAACAAGATTGTCTGATATGAATCTTCTCGGAGTTGAAATTCAGTATATTTTACAGGAAAGCGCTCTAAAGACAGCCTTTGAATCATCGGCACCGGTTGTACTTGAAGTAAAAGGACCAGATCTTGATGAACTTAGAATCCTAACTGATAATATCCAGCTTAATTTAAGAAAGATAAACGGACTTTATGGTATCAAAAATAACCTTGCAGAACCTTCTCCTGAGACAAAGATATGGATATCAAAAGATAGGGCATCTACCTATGGTCTATTGGTAAAGGATATAGCGGCAACAGCTCAGGTTGCTCTTAAGGGTTATATAGCAACAAAGTTCAAGGAGGAGGGGAAGGAAATAGATGTTAGGGTTAGATTAAGGCCTTATGACAGAAAAGATATATCGATGATAGGAAATATTCTACTAACTTCACCTATGGGCATGCAAGTTCCTCTTAAAGAGGTTGCGTATATAGGAATTGGTAAAGGCCCCTCTGAAATAAGAAGACTTAATCAACAGAGGACGGTTCTTGTAAGTGCCAATGTATACAAACGCTCCTTAAATGAAGTACAGGATGAAATAAGCAGTGTGTTGAAAAAGGTCAATATTCCTAAAGGATATACAGTTGCGCTTACGGGTGAAGCTCAGAAGATGAAAGAATCATTCCACAGCCTAATCTTTGCCTTAATACTATCTGTTGTATTGGTATATATGATTATGGCAGCACAATTCGAATCTTTTTGGCAGCCATTTCTTATAATGCTCACTATCCCTCTATCATTAATAGGTATAACATGGACATTATTTTTTACCGATACCTCGTTAAGTGTTGTAGTGTTGCTCGGTATAATTATGCAGGGGGGTATAGTTGTTAATAATGGCATTATTTTAATAGACTATGCTAATGTTCTGCGAAGTCGAGGCAAAGAGCTGTACGATGCTACAATTAGAGCAGGTAAGACACGCTTGAGACCTATTATGATGACCGCCTTTACTTCTATTCTTGCGCTATTCCCGCTTGCATTAGGTCTCTCGGAAGGTTCAGAGCTTGATGCGCCGTTAGCAAAAACAACCATGGGTGGTCTTTTTTCATCAACATTTTTTACTTTGCTAATAGTTCCGGCCCTATATTTTGCTTCAACAAAGTTGATCGAAAAGATATTTAAACGAAAGAAAAAAATTGAGCCACCTGCTGAAGAAGAGAAGCCAATAGAACCAGAGCCACCAAAGGAGGAAGAACCAGAACTACCCGAGCCAAAGATAATCATACCTCCTGAGGAGGAAAAGCCAGCAGAATTTGCCATACGTTTAAATAAAAGGCAACGTCGTATCATTGAATATTTAAAACAGTCTGGCAATATTACAAGGAAAGATTTGGCAAAGTTTTTTAAAATTTCTGTTCCAACAGCTGCAAGGGATTTGAAGAAATTATCTGACATAGGTTTGATTGTTGGTATTGGACCTCTGGCAGTTGGAAGATATTATGAATTAACCCAAAAAGGAAAAGATTATCAACCATAAAAGATAGGTATATCTAATATGGGTTTATCAAACGTATCCGTAAAAAGACCAATTACAGTAACTATGATTTTTTTGGCTACTGTGCTGTTGGGTTATATATCCTTGACCAAGCTACCTATAGAGCTTATGCCTAATATTAGCTTTGGCCAGATTACAATTTGGATAAATGTTCGTGGTGGAATGCCGCCTGTAGATGTAGAAACACTTGTAACGAAGCCTGTTGAAGAAGCGGTTGGTACCGTTAGCGCTCTTAAGAGTATGACTTCCATATCCGAAGAAGGTCGCTCAATGGTTGTATTGAGCTTTGAGCCTGGAACAGATATGGATTTTGCATCTCTAGAGGTAAGAGAGAAATTTGCAAAGGTAAAGAATAAACTGCCGAAAGAGATAGAGAAACCCGTAATAGCAAAGTTTAATCAGTCGGATGTTCCAGTAATGGTATTGGCAGTTACGGGCCTTGGCTATACTCCTGAGATGATAAGGAGGGTAGTGGATGAGCGTATAAAGGAACGTGTTGAAAGAATAAGTGGCGTTGCCAATGTTGAAGTTGTGGGTGGCAGAGAAAGAAAAATCTT
>CAZOIE010000033.1:0-9662 GCA_964579905.1 uncultured Planctomycetia bacterium | reverse complement strand
GGTTAAAACCGGCTCTCTTTCCTTCCGTGCACTAAAGGTAAGTATCGAGCTTCTTTGTGCATTTATGCCAGAGCTATCAGGTGGCCAGTGCCTCCTTGTGCCAAACCTAAATGAAATACGACTCCTCATCTTCCCTGTCAGGCTAGCAGGATCAGGTTCACCCTGCTCGAATTTATAGCCATTACCTATGGTATGGGACTCCTCCCTTGCTTTTTCTATAGTGTCTATTGACTCTAACTCATCCACCTCGAGCTCTATCGCCCTAAGGTACTTCCCATCCAGTTTTTTATCCGTTGTGAAGACAATCGCTATGACGTCTGTCGGAGAATTAATCTGTCCCTCCGGCACAACAATAAAATCTGATTTTCCGCTTCTTACGCCCATACGACCCTTAGACTCCGGCTTATTTACATGAAGTGGCCCTTTGAATGAAGAATAATCCACATATAATACATCTTCATCTTTGAACAGATTTCTGTTTATATCTAAATTTATTACATGAGCATGTTTGAAACCGGGCTTTAAATCTGACGCTGTTATTACATGCCCGTACCATAGCTTCTTATCGGTACGCCCAAGCACTCTTTCAGCCCTGGTCGCTATATCACCTTGTCCATGTATCTTCCTGGCCATTCTATGACCAGTACCGAATTCTGCCTTTAACTCCCTTTTAATACGTTCAACCTGCTGCGTCAAAGACATCTTATGGTAACCAATAAACGGATGGCAATCTGTAGGTACTCCAAACTCCTTATCGCGCTCCAGACGATAAAGCTCGATAAGTAAAAGTCTAACAAAAGCGCTAATTCTATCGTTCTGGTAAACTCGTGGCTCACTGGCTCTAACACCTTTCTCTAAAACTATATCATCAAGCTTGGTTTTGGAGCCCGGTTTTATACGCCCAAGCTTAAATTGCTGCGTATCCTCTTCGTAGCGTATGGTTGCATTAGCAGGGGTGGGGGATTCCCAGACCCAACCATATGGGTCTATTGTAGGAAGGTTATGGCCTATACCTTTGTCGAAATAGGTGTCTGGGAAAAATGTAAATGGCACATGCTGAAATCTACCTCCTACCTCTTGAAAGGCATCCCCTATGTCTATTTTTAGATTCCAATGTCTGCTGAGCCGTTTTAATCTTGAAAGACCACGCATTATGTTCCTAATGTCCCTTTCTGAAAATTCATCGGCTATATTGCAGTAATCATACCTTATATCAACCCTATCTATATTTAAAGATTTTGCCAAGCGCGCCATATCAATCATGGTATGGTAATTACTTGGGGTAAGCAGAATATGAGCCCTTAGTTCACGCTTCGATGCAGGCCGCATCTTTCTATACTCGCTGAGATTGTGTATATTGGCCACAACCTCATCAAACCGCCTTTTGGGAGCGCCTGTTACCTTGTTATAATCTTCAGGATTAGATGCTTCCAGGCTAAACCTTATACTGCCGCAAAGAAGTAATGTCTCAAACATTTCTGGTCTTAAAAGAACTCCATTCGTATAGAGGTATATATTTAGATTATTTTTATGCGCTTCTTCGATTGCTGCCTTTGTCGAAGGCCAGTCGGTTAACGGCTCGGCTCCACCTGAGATAAACACACTCCTCGCGCCACTTTCAGCATACTCCTTTATAATCCTTCTGTAATCTTTCAGTTTTAATCTCTTCGTCTTTCTACTTTTCTCTCTAAAATAATGTGGTCTTGTTTCTCCTCCTGCATGCTTATAGCAAAAGTTACAATCCAGCGGGCAGCCGGTGCCAATATGAAGTTCCAATCCACTTGTCTTGTATTCTTCTGTTTCGCCCAAGGCAAGAGCGCGTGCAGAATAATCATTCAAAAACCCTCTTATATTATCTATGTAGGTTTTAGCCGGCGAATAACTAAGCACAAAATCCTGTAAAAATTTGTTGGATTGAATTAAATAATAGACGTTTACCAACTCCTGTTGTGTAAGGTCAACTTGTCCTAGCATATCCTCTGCTGTAGTCCATGGTTCAAAGAAAAGCCTGAAATAAACACTAAGAATTTTTTTTCTCATATTATAGTCTATCCCGGGGAATATCTCATCTAGCATGGAAGGTACAAATGGATATTCATAATGGGACGAGTCTATCATATGCTGATGGAATAACGCCTGTTTAAGGGAATTATCAGCCTCCATAAAGGCATTCTCTGCAGCGCAAAACTCGGATATCTCGATATAGTCAGGACCTACAGGCTCATTGTCATCACCCATCGGGTCAAAGTAATTCTTAGCGTTAAAATATACCTTAAATAGCTTATCATTACGCCCTACAAAATATAAATCGCCATTATCAAAAATAAACTCTATCGGACAATCATCCAGCCTACATCTCCATTCAAATTCATCTATACCAATATATCCGTACATCAAGGCTGTTATTAAACCTGGTAAATAATAAAGTTTCTTTTTAAACCCGTCTCTATTAGCTACGTCTAAATTTTTGCGAAACTTACCTTCTGTCTTTTTTGCTTCAGACGATATATTTACCCCTGTTGATGACCATCTTTTAATAAGATTTATTGCAATTCTATGCTGTAATTCTGAGGTTATCTCAATCGCTAGTATGCCATCTTTTTTCTCTCCTGAAACCTCATATCCCTTAACTCCGGCCAGCACCAAATCGCCTGGTTTTGCTACCATAATAGCAAAAATTGAAGAAAAGTTATCCTCTCCATCAATAAATATAGTAGTCCCCTCTTTTGCCTTCTTTATCGTATTCCAAAGCTCAACTGTCAAAGTACCGTCCGGATTAACGGCTACATAATCTGCATTTTCCATGGTATATTCACTGATAAATTCGCTTCCACTTCTTCCGTCAACGATACTTAGAGTCGGCTTTATCCCCTCTTCATTAAGGGAAGATACTACAAGATCCCCGACAGCATAAATTTTACCTCCAGATGTCTCGCGCAATAATCCTTTAACGCCTCCTTTTCCAATAATATCATCTTCACTATAAAACTCCCCTATTGTATATCTACTGTATCTTGCCTTATCGCTGAATTTTAGCCTTTAATCACCATTTCTGAAAATTCCAGAAAGCATTATAGTTTCATAGTAGCTATCGTCCTCCCCATCATAAATATCAGCCATATCTATCTTATAAGGCAGATTATCTTTTCCTAAAAACCATAATCTATCATTGATAAGTTCAAACTTTACAGGGCAGCTTTTCTCATTAAGTGCTTCTCTAAGTTCATGAAAATCAATACTCCCACTTAAATAATCATCTATAAGTTCGGGCAAATAATCCTTAACCTCTTTAAAAACCTTTCTTTCTAACGCTATGCCAAACCGAAAAGCAAAGCCTAACCTAGGAATAAGTCTACGGCCGTGTTTAGCCGGATTAGCAATAAGCTTAATAATAAAAAATAAAAGATCAAAGGCTAGAAGTATATATTCTAGAACCAATGTAACAACACCACCTAAGAACACCGTTCCAAGAAGGGGCATCGCTATTACTACAATAAGTTCCCATAATTTATACGATGGTGCCCAATCGCTTATACCCTCCTGTGGCACCACGCTAGCTATCTTTGCCACACCAGTAACAACCTCATTATCACTAAATGAATCTAAAATACCGCTAAGGAGGTTGTGGCCTGACTGCAATGTACCTATTAAATTAATAGTACTTACAATATTGTAAAGAAACATTACAGCTAAACCTACGGCAGCCACGCCTGCTAAGATAAGCACGTAGCGACGTAATGACCTGGAAGATAGTGAGATTTTCTTTTTTATTGCTCGGCCTATGTCTTGCAAATCCTTAAAAGATAAGCTAAATATTATATTTATCAGTGCAGCAGGTAGAATTAATTCCTTGGGAATGAAGGAGGGTTTAAGGGTAAGTATTAAAACAGCTGTTGTAAGATTTAGAATTATGGGAAGGGAAGTAATTGCAAGGGCCTTTATCCCTTTGGCCTTATGCTTTATACCTATACCGCCTGTCAGTAAATTGCCTTCTAGTTTCTTAAGCCTTGGATTAGCTTTAAATATCCAGGCAGGTAGGATATGAGCCCCTTCATGAATACCTAAACTTGATATAAAATATATAAAGCCTAATATTGCAAGATACTGCAAGGCAACCATGGCCCCATTACTAATAAAACCTGATAAAACACTTATGGATATAACCATCCCGCCCAAGATAAGTGTTGCCCATGACAAATTGGCAGTTTCGGTTTTTTCTAGAATCTTGGGTCTCTGGCCCGTCCTCAAATACGTAACCCTATCGGCTCCCAGGGTAAGTACATTGCCATCTACCTCAACATCTCTAGTTCCAAGCTGTGCAGTTAATACCTCTTGCTTCAAGATATTGGTGGTATCATACACAACAAGCTTTCTCTCTTTCTTATTTGATCCCCTTACCTTAATATTTGAAATATCCAATGAAGCAAATTCTTCATCGTCAGTAAACACAAGTACTGCATCAATACCGTTTGTAATATCTGCTGCTTCAGCCATTAACTCATCAAGGCTTTTAACAATTGTAACATTTGGCAGTATCCCTATTACCTTTTCGGCTCTATCCCTTGCTATTTTATCTGGCTCATAGGCTATAACATTCTTGCATGCGCCAAGGTGACTTCTTATAATCCTGATAGCAATGGAGTTCTCAATTGAAGAAATCTTTCCTTTATACGCAAGCCCAAGCACAAGAACATTCGGGCTTGTCAGCTTAACATCTGTTAATATGCCAATATCTATTAGCGCCTCTCTTAACCTTTTTGTAAGCCTGTATTTTTGGTCGTTGTTTGTTCTCTCAATGCTCGCCAAGAACTCTAAGGCGCGATCTTCAGAACCGGGTATATCCCTCTTATCTATAAACTTGTTTCCCAGCTCAACCAGCAGATTGGCCGCAGAAGGAAGATACGGTCCGCCCCTTCCGGGGGATGGCTTGAAATAAACCTTCTCTAAAAACTCCCTTGCCCATACTTCATCGGAAGAATTTACTTCGTCAAAATACTCAGCCGCTCCAAGCCTCCTGTCAAGCCCTACACCTATCAATACATCGGCACCGTTGGCACCCTCATTTTCAGAAACCTCATACAATATGTATGCAAAGGTGGCCTTAAGATAAAGGGCTGATAGCAAACCAAGCTCTCTAAACTCATAACCCCGTCCATTCTTTTTAAATAGCAGGCTCTTAAAGCCCCTGGTTCTCAGACAATAAATAATTACGTTAAAATAAAATCTAAAGCGCCTCATATATCCGCCGATAAAGGCAAGGCCAGCTTTAAAAGGATTTCCATAATATATGGGTCTTCCTATTGAATGATAGGTAAGGTCTGTACCAAATATCATCGATGCCTTGATTAGGTTTCTTCCGTCAAATACAAGGTTACTCTCCAATGCCTCTTCAATGCGCCTGATATTTTTTCTCTTTTGTATATCAAAGAACTCACCATCCCTGCTTGCCCAATTCTTCCACTCTGTGGCCACAACCAAGGCATAAGACTGCTTGTAAGACTCATGAAGCGGAAGTGAAGAATCTATCGAATTGCACATGATTACCTTACCCTCTGCTATAAGCTCTTTTAACCCTCCCTCTTTTATTGTCTGTGCGTTTGTATGCCTGCGCGCTCCCTCGTTCGGGTCATAAGCCCTAATGGTCAAATCAATACCTTCCTCTTCGGCCAAATCCAACATATGCCTGATAATATATATGGCGGATGACTCTCTTATGTCATCTGTGTTATCCTTGAATGTAAGCCCCCATACGGTAATCGTTACGGAATCACCGCTCTTTATCCCCGATTCCTTTAGCCCATCAATAACCCTCTTTGCAAAACGGGACTTCTGGCGCCTGTTTACCCCAACTATCTGATCTGGAAGGTCCGACTGAACCCCGGCCTTCTTTACAATACCATGAATAAGCTCCCTTACATCCTTAGGAAAACACGAGCCACCGTACCCTGAAGAGGCGCCGAAAAATGCCCTTTCGCTAAAGCGCGGATCATCCTTCAAGTGCCTTGAAACCTTAGTTATGTCAAAGCTAAATTCTTCAGCTAAAATGGTTAGTTCATTTATAAATGATATCATTGCTGCAAGAAGACCGTTTGAGCCGTACTTAACAAGCTCCGAACTTCTTCTATCCGTTATAAGTATAGGCCTTTTAAATACCGAGAAGAGTTCTCGCATCCTCTCTGCCGCCCAATCATCGCCCTCCTTAACACCTACCGATGTTCTATCCGGTTTCATGAAATCGTATATCGCCTGGCCTTCCCTTGTGAACTCCGGACAAACAACAACAGAGAACAATTCGGAATTTTCAAGCAATTTGGATACATGTTCTATATACTTGTGGTTTTCACTTTCTCTTCCCGCTTTAATAATCTCTATTATCCTATCATTGATAATCTTTTCAGTTGCTTCGGTTGTACCTACTGGAACTGTGGACTTTACTATTATACATTTTCTCGCAAAGGCTCGTTTTAAGGCTCGATCTAATGCATCTAAATCCATCACCCACTCAATTTCCAAAACCTCATTTATCGCCTCACCTAGGGCAGTACCGATATTGGTAGCAACCTCTTCGATATACGTTAAATTGGCTGATAGAAGGTCCTCCTCTTGGGCTGGGCCCATAACCTTTATCTCGCGACCATTTTCATCTCTTTGCGTTTCAACCACCCTTGCAGTTCCCTTTTCAATATCATCCTCTTTTATGGAGGGTGTACCCACGCATATAAATATATCATCAAGCTTAAGGACAGTCTCTTTAAGAGACTCCTTTGCCTTTTGTGCCTCTTCTGAAGTATCGTCATTATCGGCACTATACCATAAGAAACGTAGTCTATTTTTATCCGGGTTATCAACCTCATACTCATCTCTGTTTCTGGCCATAATACCATCAAGCCCAGGCTCATAGATAGGTGACTTACCTCGTTTCATCAGCTCAATCTTTTCCTTAATAACATCTATACCCCACACCAAATGGCCTTTATCCGCAAAGCATACAGCAGCAGAGAGACCTATATAACCTGAACCGAATATACCAATCTTTCTCCGCTTTTCCTTTTCTACAAACTCCTGCGGAAACTCTCCTATAGGATCCTTATATGCAAGCATGACCTCTCTTCTTATCCTAGCCCACCTACTTTCTGATACGCTCATCTCTTTTAATGCACGCTCTACCTTTTTATTGGTCAGTCTATTGCGCTTACGCCTATCTGTAATTGTTATTATGCCGCTCATCTCGAATATTCCAAACGTTGCAGAAAATGCACTAAGCCTCTGGGTAATTACTTGCGCTATCTCGCCAACTCTACCTTCAAAGATCCTCGCCAGGTATGCAAATAGAGAATGGAGCAGCCTTACAGGTAAGATATATCCACACGGCAGCTCTCTTGAGCGTGGATAGATATACACCTTGAACACCCCATCTTCCTGCTTCCTTACCAAGAAATTATAAGAGGCTTTTTGCCTCAATACTATATTCATGATGCCCCTTTGAACATCGGCAATCCTGTCAATATCCTTACCCTCAAATACAAAGCCCTTGGCAGGATACCCCTCAAGTCCATAGACATCAACCCCGTCATAATTGGTAAGGTAATTCCTCTTTATGTTTTCGGACTCAACCGGGAAACTAACCTTATCGGAAGGTATAAGATAGGCATGCTGATGGCCACTAATGGATGCTCCTGCATTTGTATGATTGTAGCCAAGTAGGTATTCCGGATTTTCATCAACATAAGAAAGCCAGTCTATCAGATCGTCCTTCGGTACATACTGATGTCTATGCTCCTTCTCGTTTCCGATTATCTCAGGATCCCAAACAAGCAGCTTATGACCCTCTACAATCGGATAGTCGTTATCCCATATAAGATACTTATCCCTCCAGACCTGTGAGGTTTCCCTTCTCTGATCATTTCGCCTGCAGAGAATACATTCATCCTTTGGGTAGGCCTCTTTACTTGCCTTCTCCCTGCCGGGAACAAGCAGGGAATAAAAAGCTGAATTTGCGATATTGGCAAGTCTACTAAAAGTATACTGTCTGTCTCTTGTAAATAATTTTCTCTTTAACTCAGCAACAAAACCTCAAGCTTTCTTGGCTTAAGAATTCTTATATTCTCATCTACCTCGGCAAGCTCAGGGGTTAAATCATTTCTTATGCAGAAATCACACATCGTATCACCATGCAGAACCTCAAGCGTAACCCCTTCATCAACCCATGGAACAGCTACCTGTTCATAATATTTTCTTCCCTCTATTACGTATCCCTCATCACAAATAATCCATGTTATCTTCTTTAAATCACGCTTAAGTTTTACCGATAGCTCCCTAGTATCCACATACTCAAGCAGATTCATAGCCATAGCAGCACCTACAATTCTGGTCTTCAAAATATGCGCCTCTGCCTTCCAGCCAAGTGCTTCCTTGGCCATAGCCTCTTTCAGCGCTTCACCCTGCAGCCCAGCTTCTAATGCCCTCTGTTTGGCCATCCACATATTCCATGCTACTTTTCTTACTGTTTCTTTTGTGGCTTTCGGCGGGAAACACAGAAATACACCATCTGGTAGCTCATTAAAATCAAATTTTGACATCGATGGGCTTGCTATAGTAAAATACGGTCTCTTTTCGCCTTGAGACTCAGCAAGCCCTACAACAAAACCTCCATTTAAGACTGGAGGAACTTTGCCCACCTCAGAACCCTTGGCTTGTAATTCACCTTCGATAGGCATCAACGGTTTAAACCCGGAAATCGCATCTTCTGGCTCTTCCTCCATGCTGTAAAATTTTACCTCATCTTTTATCTTACGCACAAAAACAGGGCCCTTGTTATTAGTTATAATTTCATAAGCGCTATCAATCTCTTTCATGCCAAGCTTCCTACAAGTAGCCTCAAATTCCTCATCTCCAATTCCAAACCAGAATCTATTCCACCTATCCAGAATATTGCCCGGTTCTTCATATGGAATAGCCTGGACAAGAATTGACCCGCTACCTATTATGTTCTCTAATGACTCGTTTCTATTATGGCCATCCAGGTTTATAAACCCTTTCAACAAGTCATCCCATGTTACGGTAATAGGCATAAAGTATATATAGCTTTGTTTCATTAACCCCTCAACGCGCTTCACGTTTGCCTTACTGCAGATCTCATGTGGATATATATCATTAAGATTTACAACCTTGAGCATGCGCTGAATTTGATTGCGCTCGTTAAATGGGTCTATTGACGGGAATAGAATAAATAAAATGGCTACAGGAATGAGTAAGATGTCAAGAGGGTGGACAATGAAGAGCTCATGATACCCAAGCTCACCTGTCCAAGGAAAGACATCAAGTGGATGTTCAACAAAATCTTCTTGCTGATTAAGCTTATCCCTCCATGGGCGCTGAAGAAGCCGATGCAATAAACCATGTGCCCTCACAAATACATTAGGCGAGGTTAGCTCATCGTCTACATACAATCTTGTGAGCTTCAATTTCTTCAATACTTTGAACTTAGCTAAAGTAGCTACACTCCATAATGCAGATAATGAAATCAGATACGGTGCAGCCACCGGAACAAACAATAAGCTGGATAAGGATAGTACGCTAAATCCAATAACCATCCAACCGAAGCTATTAAGATCCTCGCGCTTTATATTATGAACCCTGGCAGCCTCACTCTTAAGTAAAGC
>CAZOIE010000032.1:8521-9747 GCA_964579905.1 uncultured Planctomycetia bacterium | reverse complement strand
TTATCCAGATGCTATTCGCGCCTTTATTGACCGTGGGGGCGTTCTTGCATGGGGAATAGTACCTACAGACTCAAAGGTCAAAGATGAATCCAAGGAGTCCTTGGCAGGAAATCTCAAGGGTTGGTTCGATAAGCTAGAGGAAAAAAACATAAACAGAGACTCTGTCATAAAGCAGTCAATGGTGACACCCAGCTGTGGTACTGGCTCGTTGGATGAGGAGTTATCTAAGATTGTCCTGGAATTGACCTCAGATGTATCAGCCTTATTAAGGTCTAAGCCTTAAGACTTGAGGATAATAGTTGAAAAAAGATTAAACAGGTGGCATAATATAAAAACTCTTTTAATTAAAGGAAGGGGAGGGTTGATCTTGAAGCCACGATCAAAGGTAGTTAACCTAGTTGTTATTTTCTTATTTTTTATTATCTCTACCTTTATAGTTAATGTTAAGGCGCAGTCTAGAGATGACAGGAGAGTTCCAGATCTGCCAAAGGCACCTAGTTTCCCCTACAGCGCTCCAAGCGCTCCGACGGTACCAAACGTACCAAAACCGCCTACTCTACCGCAATTACCAGTTATGCCACAGACAAAGACACCACCATCTCTACCCATGCTTCCGCAATTACCTACTATGCCCGATACATCTGGGAAGGTTTGGACCACGATTTTCAGCGGGGTATATGCCGGTATGGATATCGACGAAATGGGAGAGAGAAAGATATCGGTTGAGAATGCTTTAGGAGAAAGAACAGAGTTCCTACTTACAGAAGATTCCAAGGTTTTTAAAGAGGAGACTTTAGTGTCGATTGATGATATAACAAGTGGCGATCCGGTAGTGGTGCATTATGAAGCCATAAGGAATGAAGATAATGAAATAGAAAAGAGGGTTTTAACGTCACTGTTTATTGTAAAAGAAGAGTTAGAAGGTAAAGGTGATTTAGAAGAAGAAAATCAAGATAATTTAAATACGGAGGGGCTATGATAGCGAAAAAAGAATTCGTTATAGGTATTATCGCTGGCTTTGTCGTTATTTGTTTGAGTGGTTGTGCTACCGCTAAAACCAAGCACATAAGAGAAAATCAGCAGCTGAGGGCTAGAATAGTTCAGCTTGAGAGCGAAATTCAGACAAGAGAGGAGCAAAGGTCCCAGCTGGAGACACAGTTCGAAGATGAAAGACGCCAACGAGACGCACTTGAGGCAAAGCTTCAGAAATTGGGATATGTATCGAT
>CAZOIE010000032.1:0-8477 GCA_964579905.1 uncultured Planctomycetia bacterium | reverse complement strand
AAAAGGGTTTTATGCTTAAGGATTTCAAGTCCCCTGGGTCCGTAAAGAAGATTCAAGCAGCACTAAAGAATGCCGGTTACGACGTTGGTCTTATAGATGGCAAGATTGGTAAAAAAACGAAACAAGCCATAAAGAATTTTCAGAAGGAGTATAATTTAAAGGCCGATGGAATAGTAGGTAAAAAAACATGGGCTAAGCTTAGTGTATATTTGGTTGAATAACGAAAAATATGAGGGTTAGTAAAATGAAGCATTATGGATTTGTTAAAGTTTTAGCTATAGCGTTATCTGTATCATTTTTGTTTATTGCAGGTTGTGCCACTCCTGGCGAAGTCAGGAGAATGGAGAATGATATCAGCACCCTAAAGAAGAAACTAAAGGAAGGTGAAGCAAAGAGGAAAGAGGAAGCAGCAAAACTAAAGGCGGACCACGGTGCACAGTTGAAAAAGAAGGCAGAGAATTATGATGCGCAGCTAAAGCGTGCTATGAGGACGCATAAGACAGAGGTCGACACTATTAAGAAGGATAAAACACGTGAGATAAAGAAGGTTGAACGAGAAAAGGATAGAGAATTAGACAGGTTGAAAAGTGCCAAAGAGAGACTAGCGAAAGAATTAAAAGGTGAGCTTGCCCAGTATCAGGCAAAGCTCGAGATGAGTGAAAGAGGTTTGATTATAACGTTCTTGGCAGAGGTATTCTTTGATTCCGGAAAAGCGGTTGTAAAAGATGAGAATGTGCAGCTTCTCGATAAGGTTGCAAAGGTATTAAATGAAAAGGTTCCTGATAGTAAGGTTGCTGTAGAAGGGCATACGGATAATGTTCCTATAACGGTTTCCTCATGGCACTCAAATTGGGAGCTATCCTGCCATAGGGCGCTTGCCGTACTTCACTATTTTGTAGATAAGTGTAATGTTCTACCCAGCAGACTTTCTGCCAATGGTTATGGAGAGTATAGACCTGTGGTAGCTAATGATACAAAAGAGGGTAGACAGCAGAATCGGCGTGTTGAGATAGTAATAATGCCTGCCAAGCTTAGCAAAGAAAAAGGCGAACTTTAAAAGAGATTATTTTGTATGTTCCTACATCCATCCGTTTTGCAGGTCAAATTCACAAAATAATTTTATGGCATCCTGATATTCTTTGGTGTGCACCCTTCGGTTTATTTGGGTAAATTTTATCGCTTTATAGTCTGGAAAATATTGATCCATAAGGCTTACATGGACATCCCTTGAAAGGTTTCTTGATATAAATTGTAGGGTTTCCCTGGTTCCCGCCTTATTGTTTGGCAATATCAGGTGCCTTACTATCATTCCTCTTTTTGCAACATGGTTTTCATCCAATTCCAATGAGCCAACCTGCCTAAACATCTCAGATATAGCCGTTCTATTAAATCCAACATAATCCTTAAAGCTGGAGAGCTCTTTGGCAGTTTGTTTGTCTGAGTATTTCATATCGGGCAGGTATATGTCTATTATCCCATCAAGCAGTTTCAGAGTCTCTAAACTTTCATAGCCGCTTGAATTAAGAACAAGCGGAAGATCAAACCCACCTTCAATAGCAATCTTTAGAGAAGATACAATCTGAGGCAGATACTGTGTTGAGCTGACCAGGTTTACATTATGACAGCCCCATTCTTTAAACCTAAGCATTATATGTGCTAAGTCCTTTGGTGAAACTTTATATCCTGTTTTTTTCTGACTGAAGTAGTAGTTCTGGCAGTATACGCACCTTGCCGTACAGTTGGTGAAGAATATAACACCTGAGCCGTTCTTGGCGCTTATTGGGGGCTCCTCGCCAAAATGCCTTTTATAGAATGCAATATGTATACTTGTATCTGCCCTGCAAAAACCAAGCTTGCTATTTCTGCCTACCTTACAATTCCTCGGACAAAGGGAGCATTTGCTTAGGTTCTTAGTAAGCAGTCCTATTCTCTTATTCAGTTCACCGCTTGAGTATAATTTTAAAAAATGTGGTTTGTTCTTCATATATGTTATAATTATATACCAAATGAAGGTGAAATCTACTGATATTCTAGTTAGAAAAAAGGGCTATTTTATATTTAAGCCATTTAGATTAAATAATACACTAGCCGTCTTTAGCACAAAACCAAGAGATTATAAGCAGCTTAAGAAAAATAGAAAATGGCTATGCGACTTGCTGGGCTTGGATTATAAAGAATTAGTCTGTTTCAATCAGCCTCATAGCTCAAATATCTTTATAGCAAAAGAGTCAAATATTAGAAAACCCCCAATCAGCGGTTTTGATGGGGCAATAAGTAATAGGAGGAAAGCCCC
The DNA here is from genome assembly GCA_964579905.1 of uncultured Planctomycetia bacterium. Taxonomy (GTDB): domain Bacteria; phylum Omnitrophota; class Gorgyraeia; order VGKN01; family VGKN01; genus CAZOIE01. The sequence continues at coordinate 6,184 of CAZOIE010000032.1, read as the reverse complement.
TATTGCTATCTTTAGCGCAGACTGTCTCCCAATATTTTTCCTCGATACAAAAAAAGGTATTGTGGCACTTGTTCATGCAGGTTGGAGGGGTAGCTTAGAGAAAATTTCAAAAAAAACAGTCGGAGTTCTCAAGAAAAAGTTCGAAGTAAATCCGCATGAGATAGTCGTGGGCTTCGGCCCTTGTATAAGAAGTTGCTGCTATGAAGTTGAAGATGAATTTTCCAGGATGTTTCCAGTAGGGGTGACAAGAAGGAAAAAAGACAAATATTATTTTGATTTAATACAAGAAAATAAAGTACAGCTTATAGATTCAGGAATAAAGAGAAGAAATATATTTGATAGCGGATTTTGCACATCTTGCAATAATGATTTATTCTTCTCTTATAGAAGGGAAGGTAAGCGGTGTGGTAGAATGATGTCGCTTATTTGTCCGAAGTAAAGGATAAATATATTAAAAGTAGTATTTTAATTTGAATTGAAAAAAGATGATTTGTTTGATAATATTAGGATTTAAAGGAATCTTAATATTATTAGAGAAGGAGTAGGAGCGATGAAATTCAGAGTCTTATGCCTAACTTTAGTCATATGCTTTATAGGGATTTCTCTTGTACAAGCATCCGAAGTTTCAAGCGTTGATGCAGCAAGATCCCTTGGCAATGCCTTTGTTGAAGTTGCAAAGCAAGAAAAGCCCGCAGTTGTTAGCATTACGATAGAGAGGACCCTGGAGGGCGCTACCTTTTTCAGAGGATTTGACAGCGATTTCTTTAAGGGAACTCCGTTTGAAGATTTCTTTAGGGATTTTGATACGCCACAGCAAAAAAAGGAGTATAAGCCAAAGACCCGTGGCAGCGGCTCAGGTGTAATAATAGATGATAGGGGTTATATTCTTACCAACAACCATGTTGTCGGTCAGGCAGATAAGATTACGGTAAAGCTTAGCGATGCCAGGGAGTTTGATGCAGAGGTAATTGGAACAGATCCAAAGACCGACCTAGCCCTTATAAAGATAGATGCCAAAGAGCTTCCTGTTGCAAAATTAGGTGATTCAGATATGCTTGAGGTAGGTGAGTGGGTCATTGCCATCGGTAATCCATTTGGTCTTGAACATACCGTTACGGTTGGAGTTGTTAGTGCAAAGGGTCGTACTGGTCTTGGTGCAGCTACCTATGAAGATTTTATCCAGACAGATGCTTCTATAAATCCGGGCAATAGCGGTGGACCGCTTGTTGACATCAACGGTGAAGTCGTAGGTATTAATACCATGATTATAGGTATGGGTACCGGTATAGGTTTTGCAATACCTATCAATATGGCTAAGAACATAATCGATGATCTTATAGAACACGGTAAAGTCACAAGGCCGTGGTTTGGTGTGGGGATTCAAGATTTAACCCCAGAGCTTAGAAAGCACTTTGAGATTAGCGAGGAAAACGGTGTAATTGTAAACCAGATATACGAGGACAGCCCTGCGAAGAAGGCAGGTCTTAAGATAGGGGATATTATAGTTGAGGTAGACGGGAAAGAGGTTGATAACGCACAATCTCTGGTAAAGGAGGTCCTTAAGAAACCTATAGGCAAGAATGTAAAACTGGGTGTTATAAGAGATGGTGATTCTAAGGAAATCAAGATCAAAACCAAGGAGATGCCTTCTAGTATTTCAGGTGTTGAGGAGTACCCTGGTAAGTCAAAGGAAAAGGCCAAGCCATTATTTGGACTGGTAGTAAAGGAACTAACAGAAGAGTTGGCCAAGAAGATTGGTATAGATCATACAGAGGCGGTTGTGGTCGTAAATATAGAGCCGCAGAGTCCTGCTCATATGGCCGGTATACGAGCCGGTGATATAGTAGTGGCAATAAACCACAAGAAGATAAAGAATCTTAAAGAGTATAACAGCGTTATATCAAAGAATGATATTAAAAAAGGAGTTCTGCTACTTATTAAAAGGCAGGATCAAACATTCTTTGTGCAAATACAGGGAGATTATTAAACACAATTAACAGAATTATATGCAACTAAGTAAGCCAAGTAGATATCTATTAACCTTATTTTTGGGTTTAATCTTTGTAAATATGTCTGAGGGATTAGAGAACAATAAAAGAGATAAGTATGCGCTGAAGCGTCGGCGTATGGTTGAGGAGCAGATCATTCCGCGGGGCGTAGAGAATAAATATGTAGTAAATGCGATGCTCGCTGTTCCCAGGCATGAGTTTGTGCTGCCGCAAGATGCCGACTATGCATACGTTGATAGCCCCCTTTCAATAGGCGAAGGTCAGACTATATCGCAACCCTACATTGTAGCCTATATGAGCGAATCTTTAGAGTTAAAATCCTCGGATAAGGTCTTGGAGATTGGAACGGGATCCGGTTATCAAGCTGCAGTGCTTGCTGAGATTGTAAGCGAGGTATACAGTATCGAGATAATACCTTCGCTTGCCAAGAAAGCTACCGATATACTAAACAGGCTTGGGTATAAGAATGTGCACACAAAGTGTGGTGATGGGTATTTGGGTTGGCCAGATGAAAGCCCATTTGATGCTATAATGATAACGGCAGCGCCAAACAAAGTACCACAGCCACTTATCGAGCAACTTAAGGTAGGAGGCAGGATGGTTCTACCGGTAGGCGATTTATATCAAGAGCTCGTGCTTATAACAAAAACCGATTCAGGTATAGTAAAGAAGAACTTGGGCGCTGTTAGTTTTGTACCTATGACAGGCCAAATTAAGAGCAAATAAGGGAGTTTAAAAAAATGAGTGATCTATTAGAGAAGATTGATTCGGATTTGAAAGAGGCTATGAAGCAAAGAGACGAGTTAAAGGTGTCAACTTTAAGATTTTTGAAGTCCGCTTTACATAATCTTACCATAGAAAGACAGGGCAGGGAATTGGAAGAGGGTGATATCTTCGACGTCTTGGGTAAACAGATAAAGATGAGGAAGGATGCCGTAGAGGGTTTTCAAAAGGGGAATAGAGAGGATCTTGCCAAGAAGGAATCAGATGAGATAGATATCCTTAAGAAGTATCTCCCCGAACCCATTTCCGAGGAGGAGCTGAAGAAGGTAATTGTTGAGGAGATAGAAGCCCTGGAAGTAAAGGATAAATCTGCTTTCGGTAAGGTAATGAAAACGGTATTAAGCCGCGTTAAGGGAAGAGCGGAGTCCAAGATTGTAAGTGGGCTTGTTGGGCAGATGTTAAATAAATAAAGGGAATTTAAGGGAGGTAGTATGAAAAAATTATTATTAGGTATCTCATTTTTGTTTTTAGTTACTGGTTGTGCAACAGTAAATGATGGGCTTGAAGAGACAGATCAGCAATTTCAGAAGATCGAGTCAAAGGGTACCGATATAGTCAATGTTATATTTCAGGATGACTCAGGTAGCGAATAGGTGAGTCTAAAAAAACGTTCCCTTCTTTTTTTAATAATCTTATTAGCTGTTATAAGCAATTTCACTTGGCTTCTGCTTGATAAACAGCCTCCAGAGGGAAATGGCCTCCAAGATCTCTTACCCGCCATAGAGTTTTATCACTACCTAAAAGATAATGGGATTACCAGCTTTTTTAAGGCTCCGCTTTTTGCTGTTTACCCCCCTTTGGTGCCATGGTCCTATGCATTATTCTATCTGATATTCGGAACAGCTATGCAGCTTGAACTAATGGTTAACTCCATATACTTAGGTATAATGCTGCTTTCTGTCTATGGAATAGGTAAGTATATGGCTAGTGAGAAGGTGGGGCTATTGGCCAGCTTCATAGTAAGCTCATTCCCCAGCGTGATAGCTCTTTCAAGACTTATATATGCAGAGTTTAACCTAATGTGCTTAACCACATTAACCGTATATTTATTGCTTAAGAGTGAGTATTTCACAAGTAGAAAATATTCTGTGCTTCTTGGCATATCTCTAGCTCTCGTAGCCCTTACCAAATGGGAATTTCCGCCCATGCTGATAGGGCCCTTTATGCTTGTCTTTTATCAGGCTAAAAGTAAATTTTCCAATACCCCATACAAAACAAAATTATTTAACTTCTCCCTCTCTCTACTTTTGGGATTTATATTATCCAGTTTCTGGTATATCCCCAACTTTAGGAATGTATACTGGAGGTTGTTCGTCAATCCGAATGAAAGCGTAGTTTCCTTTGCTGGCTTGTTTCCTCACAAGAGTTTATTATCTTTGAATAACCTTTGTTTTTACCTGGTTTCATTGATAAATAACCATATTTTTTTAGTGTATTCTTTTCTATTGATACTTGTTTTACTCTACGCTTTAATAAAGTTCCTTATATATAGAAACAAGCTAAAAATTCCGTATAATATTATGGTTCTTATTTTATGGGTGGTTATACCGTATATTGCCTTTACGTTTGTAAAGATAAAAGGGGAATCCCATGTAATAGCGATGCTTCCGCCCATAGCCATTGTTTTATCTATGTGGATTTATCGATTAAAGGGTATTATAAGAAAATTAGTGCTGATTATGGTTATTTTATATGGCTTATCTCTACATGCGCATCCTTTTTACAACCCTCCGCTGCTGGGTCAGATAAACCATGCGAAATTTACATTAAACTATAGTGAAAACAAACTGCATTTCAAGCCCTACCTGGCAAAACACAGTAACGAAGTTATTTTTTGGCCCACGAAAGGGTTTGCGCCGCCTGACGATAGAGATTGGAAAATAGGCGAGGTGCTTAGCTTTATCAGAGATGATTCACCTCTTGCAGATAAGGATCCTGTTATCCTGATATTATCCAGAGAGATTGAATTTAACTGGCCTTGTTTTCAATATGTAAATTTGATTAATTTTAAAAGCCATATTGTACCATCGGGAAATCTAGTTTCTTGTCCGCCCTCTGGCTTTGATATAGATTATATAGTTCTAAAATATAACTATGGGCATTTCCGCCCAACATGGAATGTGATATTGCGTTCAACATACTATGAATTTGCCGCAAACTTAGGAAGATACAGCTGGATAAACGAACATGTTATTAAAGGTAAGAAGGGCTATTTTAAGGATTTTACACTATTAAAAGAATTTCTCCTGCCAGATGGTTCCTATGCGCTTGTATTTAAGCTTAACAAGAAATTAAGAGAGAAGAATGTCTAAGATATGTTGCCTCTCAAAGAAGTAAAGAAGGCTCTATTATTAGTTCCTCCCACAGGGCGATACATGAGGGATCCCCGGTGCCAAGCTCCTGTAGATACAAGGGTAGCAGAGTCGGCAAGGCCGCCCATGGACCTTGCCTATATCGCCTCTATTCTTGAGGAGGACAATATAGAATGCATTATAAAAGACTATCCCATGGAAAAGGCAAGATGGGAGGATTATAAAGGGGATCTTTTGTCTTTTGATCCAGACATGGTAGCGGTATCTACCACCTTGCCTACATTGGATCGCGATTTGCTTGGTTTCGAAATAGCAAAACAGATAAATAGGGGGATAGTTACGGTAGCAAAGGGTGCTCATTTCTCATATTTGGATAAATGGCCAAACGGTTACGAGGATATAGATATTGCCGTATGGGATGAATCACCTTTTGTATTTAGGGATTTATTTAGGAAAGATGCTAAGGATATAACCGGGAGTACGATTAGATGTGGCGAGGAGTTAGTAAAAAACAATGGCATTAGCCTTTTAGATTATATCGATGATTTGCCGTTTCCTGCAAGACATCTTTTAAATAACAGGTTTTACCTGCGGCCTGATACGAACGAACCGATGGCCTTTATCCTAACAGGTATAGGATGCCCTTACAAATGTATATTTTGCAATTCACAGGTTGTTTATAGAAGCGGTTATAAAAATAGAAATGTAAATTCTATAATTGATGAGGTAGAGCTTTGCATAAAGGACCATGGTATAAAAAACTTCTTCTTTAAGTCGGAAACCTTTACACTTGATAAAGAGTGGGTGATTTCTTTATGTAGGGAGATATCAAAAAGGAGGCTTGATATTAAATGGGCTACCAATAGCCGTGTTGATACGATTGATTCAGAAAGGCTCTACTGGATGAAGAAAGCAGGGTGTTTTATAATAGGTTTTGGTGCTGAGAGTGGCTCTAAAGAGATTTTGGAAAAATTGGATAAGAATATTACTTTAGATAAGACTGAAACTGCAGTTTCTTTATGCAGGGAGTTTGACATAGATAGTTTTCTGGTATTTATTATAGGTTTTCCATGGGACAGG
>CAZOIE010000031.1:0-9889 GCA_964579905.1 uncultured Planctomycetia bacterium | reverse complement strand
CGTATTGATGAAAAGAGAGGTAAACTGTCTTAACCTTGATGAATTTAAGGTTTTGGTTAATGGCCAACCTACAGATTTGCAGAATGGCTCATTTAGAACTGAGGTCTTATTAGAAACCGGTATGTCCGATGTCCCTGTGCAGGTAATAGATTCTCTTGGCAATACATCGGATGAGGTGCTTGCCGCTCTTGAAAAGGTCCCTCCTGTTTTAAACCTTGATGGGCTTTCATATGGAACAGATACCGTTACAGTATCAGGTACAGCTACCGATTCAGGTTCAGGGCTGTTAGAGATTTTAATTAATGGTTCCTCCTCCGGTTTTGACGGCCAGGGTAAATTTTCACAAACCCTAACTATTGCCGAATCTACCGTTACGGTAATAGCTTATGATAGATTAGGGAATACCGCAACAAGTAGCTCTCTTGAGGTTACAATTCCCGACAACGATCCTCCTCTCTTTGTTTTGAATGTCAATCCGGTCCCGGCTATCGCAGGGCAAGATATCTCAGTAAGCATTGACGTATTAGACAGCGAAACCAGGCTTCCTGAAATACTACCGCAACCACCGGTGCTTAATAGCACCTTTAGTAATGGCGAGGTAAAGGAAACCTCTATATCAGGTGCAGGTGCCTCGTTTAACGGGACTATATCTACGACCGGGCTGCCAACGGGCTTGGTAAGTTTGGCGATTACTGGGACCGATGAAGCGGGCAACACCGGTACCACCATTGAGGGCTTGGATAGCTTCCTCTTAAATGAAACCGATAGTAGCACACCAAGCTTCACGATAAATCTAAATCCACCTCCTCCTGTTACATCTGGTAAGGACATTACGGTAGAGGTTACTGCAAGTGAAACATTACAGTCTCTACCTACTGCAAGCGCTAGTTTACCCGGGGGAGTAAACTTTGAATTTACATTGGATGGGCCATTAAGCGGCACATCTTTTAAGGGGAATGTGGCTATTCCTTCAGGCACACCGCCTGGTAATGGAACTATTGAGCTACAAGGCGCTGTTGATCTTGCAGGAAACCCTCAAGGCTCCCCTACTATCTATAGCTTTAGTGTTGTACCCGAGAGGTTAACAACAGAGCTTCCCTTGCAGATTGAATTCTCTGAAATCACAACAGAAAGGTTGCTCATTAGGGGTTCTACAACCGCATCTGCAATCGTTCATATTTCTCTAGCAGACCTAACGGCTGATATACCAGCTAATGAAAATGGTCTATTTAGCTTTCAAAAAGAAATATCAGCAGCCGATCTTGAAAAATGGGGACAGCTTGGAAGCTTCATACTTCTTAACTGCTATGCCACAAACTATGCAGGTCTGATCTCTGAAACTATCAGCCTTAACATACCGCTTCCTGAAATAATACCAGATCTCTTAACAGGTGAAACCTTCACAATTGTGGCAAGCCCTGATCCTTTGCAACAAGGAGAGCTTGCTCAGTTTACTATAACTTCAGCTGAAAGGCTATCTACGCCTCCAAAGGCACTCATAAGATTAAGCGATGGAAAACTTCAAAGAATTATCCTAACCGGAGCAAATAAAGAATTTAAAGGCGTGTATCAATCGGATTTAGCAACGGCAATAGGACCAGCTATTATCGAGGTGATGGCCAATGGATACTTTGGATCAAGGCCGTATCGCATTGTTCCATCTGCTGAAACCTATGCCCTTATTGCAGGTGCTGATTTCTTCACAACAACCGCAAGCCCTGATCCTGTTCCTCAAGGCGAAACATCAGAAATTTTAATTAATACCCAAAGACCTATACGTGAGTTACCCACATTGGATATCGTGCTACCTGATGGCAAAACTGAAAATATACCGGTAGCTGGAGAAGGTAGTGAATTTAGGGGAAGATTTGTATGTGGTGAAAATGCTCCGCTTGGTCCTGCAGAATTAATAGTCAATATGGGCAAGCCTAATGAATCAAGGCGTCCATTTGGTATTGTTGGACCGGAGGGTTTGACTTTCGGTGGATTAATTACATCAAGCGATATATTCGCATTCTCAAACCCAATGCCAATGTTTGCTGGAAAGCCTGCTACAATTACGGTCAAGTCTGCAGAGGAATTAGATGAAGTACCGCTTACAGAGATACGTTTAAGTAATGGCCGAATATTACCGGTAAACATAAGTGGCTCTACTCCGGGAACTATCTTCAAGGGAAGAATAAATCTTCCAAGAAGGGTTATATTGGGACCGGCCACAATAGTTGTTAAGGATAGAGATGGAATAATAATCGGTGAATATCCTACTGGAATCGCTCCACCGTTTGGTGGTAAAGAGCAAGAGGTAGAGGCATTTATGGTCCCCTCCCCTGCAGCTGCTGATCAGACAGTAACAATAGATGTAAACTCTAAGATGGGGCCACTGGATAACGTACCCCAGGCAAAATTGATATTCTCTGATGGTATAATTCTGCCGTTTGACCTGGAAGGTAGTGTACCTTCTGAGACATTTAGGGCTACTGTAACTATACCAACCACTGCAGCTTCCGGTCCAGTTAGCATAGTGATTATGGATGAAACAGGTAAGACCATAGGTGGTGGCCAGGGCTACATATCAGATAGTGAAGATGCTGTTGGCGCTGGAGGTGAATTAAGGATAACGTCGCAACCACCAATTCCAATTCCGGGCCAGCCGTTTGAGATCTCTATATATTCAGAGGATACTATACTCGAAACTCCAAATGTTACTCTGGATATCCCGGGCAAGAGGATGAAGACATTGCGTGTGAGCGGTGAGGTTCCTGGCAATAGCTTTACTGCAAGTACAACATTCCCAAGACGTGATATGGTAATGGGTTCAAGGATAGAGGTTCGTTTTGATACAGGTCAGGGGGAGCAAATCCAGTATCTATACTTTGAAGCTGGTCCGTCTGGCGGCGGAGGCATAAGGCCGCCTGAGCTTAATCCATTTCCACCGATACCGGGACAACCCCTAATAATCACTCTCTATGCACCTGAGATTGTATATGACCTTCCGGGTGTACAGGTAAACTATACCGAAGGAAGCGAATCTGTAATTATGTCAGGTGCTATCCCCGGAGATACATTTAGCGGCACATTGCCAAAGGTAAAGATGCCTATTACCTCGATAGATGTATTGGATGAAAATGGTAACTTAATAATCTCCTTACCTCTTGAGGTATTCGGCTTAAGTGCAGGTGCACCAAGAATCGATATTATGCCGCAGCCTTTAATGCCAGGTGTAACATCAAACATGAATCTTAACTTTACGTCATCTGTATTTAGCACACCTACTGCGGAGATTAAATTGAATGACGGAAGGGTAATACCTATAATTCTAAACGGCATAGTACCAGGGAGTAATTTTACAGGAATGTTTACCATTCCAAATGGTACTCCATACGGCCCGGCAATACTTGAGGTCTATATGGACAATCAACCAATTGAAGGCGGCAGTATGCCTATCTATATCGGTGAAGATACCGGTATAATAGGCGGCGATCCATTAGCCCTCATGGTATTCTTGAGAAATATGGGAGAATTAGAGCTTAATTGGCACCCCCTTCCCAATGCCGTGCATTACCGTATACTATGTGAGGCCCAAGGAGGAACCGATAAAAAGACATTTGATGTTACAGGAAGAGTTGATCGCCATTTGGTAGATGGTTTAAGTCCTGGAATTGATTATCGAGTACTCCTTATAGCATTTGATGATGCCAGAGCAGAAATTACCCGCTCAGAGCGTTTCATAAGAGTGCCTGGCCTGGACGAAGGCTTCCCTCTTTATGTAAACCCAGCCGGAGGAGATAGTTTGCAGATAAGTTGGGATCCACAGCCTGGTGCAGTGAGCTATGATCTTATGTATGCTCTTGAGCCCATGGATCCTCTGGCAGCAGCTCCTATAACACTGGGCAATGTAACAGGATACTTCCTTTCAGGGCTAGCTCCTGGAGATTACAAAATAGTTGTAGAGGCAATTCTATCTAACGGTGAAAGAATTAAAAGCCAAGAGGTTCCAGCTCATCTAGGCAGTGCTGATTATGGCAGGCCGCCTATTGAGCTACACCCTCCAATACCCGTTATGAATGAACCTTTAGGAATAGATGTTATGCTACCTATGGTAATACCTGTTATACCCAGGATAACGGTTAGGTATGAAACGCAGGGTGAAGAACCATTTATGGTAACAGGTTCTGTTCCGGGGTCTCATTTTATGGGACAGCTACCCTCTGTAAGAGACAGAATTACCCATATAAACTTCTACGATCCTATGACGGGAGAATTAAGACACTCTCAACCGCTTTCAGGAATGATGCCATCAGGAGGCATCCCACATGATCTTCATGTGCAAATTAGCGTATACCCAGAAACAGCAGCTGTTGGTACTGATGTAATTATAAACCTAGGATTTAACCAGCCAATAGACTTTAACGGTGCCGGACTAAGATTAACTGTAGAATTCCTTGGCGGTAGAGAACTTGAAATTCCTGTATCTGGTAGCGGACCAGAGGTTAATTATAGCGCAGTGCTGCCTGCTTCAGAGCATACCAACCCCGTGAATGTAATAGGCGTAGCAAACCACAACATAGTTCCTGATGAGTATATAAACACTCAGGTGACTGGTGGTGTGAAAGCAGAGATCTTTGCGAATCCCGATCCACCACGTGTAGGTTTCTCTACGCAGATAAATGTTGAAATCTTGGATGCAAATACAAATCAACCAAGCAGCATAAGTAGCTATCCTGAGATAAGCGCTGAATTTTCTAATGGTGAAATAAGACAACTTCCTGTCTCTGGAGCATTACCAGGTTCCTATTTTACTGCAAATATTACTGCTAGTGACTTCTACTCTCCATTAAAATTGGTAGATGTGGATTATAATGGCGCTCTTATAGGCTCTAGATCCTTTGCTGATGGCGGTGGCGGTGCTGGTCCAATGTATGGACCACGCTTTAGCCCAGATCCACCTATAACAGGCCAATCTTTAAACCTAATTCTAGATATTCCACCAGAAGATACTCCTCTGATGGGACTACCGCTTGTAAGGATAAACTACGATTCAAGTGTCAATATTGCAAGTGAAACAATGAGCGTCACTGGAACAGTTCCAGGATGGCACTTTGAAGGCAACCTTCCAATGGTACAGGGTCCTGTTGTCTCAGCAGATTTTATCAATCCTACTACAAATGAGGTAGTCTATACCCATACCTTCGGCGTCTATGGACCTCCAACAACCGGATGGGTTTTTAACCTATCTCCTATGCCACCTGGAATGGGTCAACCTCTATATGTGAATCTGGTAAATAACACAGGAGCAATGATATCCTCTTTGCCATATCTAAGGCTTCACTATGAAAACGGCAATATTGAGGAATATTTGATGAACGGTTCAATCCCAGGATCAGATTTTTACTACAACATCCCATATCTACTTAACCCGCTTGAAAAAGTAACCGCCTGGGATAACAATTTGTCATTAAAGCTTGCTGAGATATATACTGATTCTGGACCCATGGGTCCACCACAGATACTGGAGAGCGTTCCCTCTCCGCTTACACCAGGCACATACACAGAGTTTCCGGTAGAGTTTGCAAATATGGTAGACTTTCAGCCGGTGATAATGGCTGTCTTCGATGATGGAACAGAGTTAACCCTGGATGTAACTGGGGCATTACCAGGGCAGTATTTCGCTGGAAGACTCTATGCTGCCAACTTTATATATACCGGTAGTTTAAAGATAGTGGTCGAAGATGATCTGGGTTTTGTATTAGCTGAGCGTACATTCTATCTTGAGGCCCAACCCTACCCAACAAATGTATGGGACGAGGCAACAGGAATAGACACAGAAAGAAAAATTCATTGGGATACAGTTCCAGGTGTAGCAGGCTACGATATCTATGTTGGCCCGAATAATCCACCTACTACAAAATGGTTTGAGGTATTTAGTAATGTCGGCAGCGAGGTAATTACTGGGCTATTGGAAGGACAAACCTACTATTACTATGTAACCGTACAAGGCGATACGGCTTATGAAGGGGTCAACTCATTTATATCCGGCGGTGGTACATCAGGTGGCGGCAATCTCAATCTAGTCTCTCCTACTCTTGGTTCAGATGGTAAGGCTGATATTAGCTTTAACGATACAAATCAGGGTACAACAACAAACACTATTACCATAACTATTCAAAATATCGGTAACACAGACGCGAATGTCGTAAGAAGAATGGGGTTCCTAGAAAACATCACGGATCATAACTACTATATAGCTTCATCGCAAATAAACTTCCCCTCTAGCTTCACCGTAACTGCAGGTAGCTCTGTCAGTAATGACATATCGCTGTCTATACCAAGCTCCATCACTTCGGGCAATTACGTTACACCTCCAGGAAGTGAAATGATGCTCTTCCATGACGTAAACAACAACAATCTCCATGACAGCGGTGAACCGTTTATACTATTTCGCATGATGGTATATGTAGGCACATTTGTAGAGGGTCTGGATATCGCTCAAGGTGGTGTTAATTTCGGCTCTGTAGCAGCTGGTTCAAACTCTTCAATTCAAACCGTCAATGTAGAGAATACTGTTAGTTATAATCTAACCAATATCCAGGTCGTAGTCCCAACTTTGTACGGTAGTGGAGGGGGCAATTCGATAAATTCCTCAAATGTCTTCTTTGATTTAAAATCCTCCGTTGCCGGTGCATTAGGAGCTGGAGAGATAACCTCATCAGAAATCTATGTCTCTGTACCTGCCGGCCAACCTAACGGAGAATATGGAGGCATCCTATCTATTTATAATGACGCTAACACTAACGGTTCTCGCGATAATGACGAACCTCAAGTAAACCTACCGATGGTTATAGACGTAACAGGCGGTGGTGGGGGTGGAACATCTACAACGGTTGGGAACTTGAGTGTCCTTGATCATGGTACAGGTGGTATAGTCGATGTTAGCTGGACAGATTCAGACAGCGGCAATCACTACCATGTTTACTATGACACCGTTTCCGGTTCGCAATCTTTCGGAAGTCCTCAATTAGCAACAACCAGCAGGGCAGTCCAAATCTCAAGTTTAACTGACAACACCGCCTATTATTTTGTTGTAAGGAACTCACCTGGCACTAGCCATACCGCTAATGACAATGAAGACTCAAACACAACCGAGGTATCGGTTACACCAACAACATCAGGAACGGACGTTACGCCTCCTACTTTCTCTGGAATATATAGAGGTTATGCGAACGGAATAAGTGGACAGGTAGTGATAGAATTTGATACGGCAAGTGACGCAAGCACTCCCATAACCTACTATGTATACGCCTCAACAAGTTTAAATAATCTGTATGATAATTGGTATGGGCCCGTAACAAGTCCTTATACAATTACCGGACTAACAGACGGTTCTTCATATTACCTTGCAGCAAGGGCAAAAGACAACGTTGGCAACAAAGAGAAAAATACCAAGATCGATACCGCTACTCCCTACTCATCTGTTGATCATATAACTATAACATCTGATCCATCAGGAGTCACAGGAACCCCTGTGTTGGTTCAGCTTGCTTCTTATTCCTCCACCGATGATTCAACACCAAACACCTCATTCTCCGATACGGTTAAGGTGGTAAAAAGCGTCTCAGGTGGAAATGCCACGCTTGATAAATTCATACTATCCGTTCAGGACAGAGTAACAGATGAAATTGCGGACGTACAGATGGAAAACGGTCTGGGACATTTCACTGTTGATGCCATTGAAACAGGTACTGTTTCATTAAACGTAGATGGTATTAGCTCAAATGCAAAGCAGATAACATTTACAGGATCATCTGGCACTACAACTACGCAATTTGCCGTTGATTCTGATGGGGCAGGAAAAACTGGCAACACTACAACTGATGGTGTCTTAATTGCTGTAAGTGCTATAGATAGCTCGGGTAAAGTTGATACAGCCTATACAGGAACCATCACTATATCTCATAACGATCCAAGCTCATCCTCAACAATCCTTACACTTGAAGACGGAGATGGAAACCTGGTAGGTAATCAATATACCTACGCTGGTACTGATAACGGAGAGGTGGTTTTTAGGTTACAAGATACCGAAGTTGAAACTGTTACCTCTTTTGGAGTCACCGCTCCATATGGTTCCAATCAGAGGGATGTAACGTTCTCTGGCGTAGAAAAATTCCTACTAGAATCGGCAGGGCAGTACACCATAAACACCACAACCGTTGGAAACCGCATAAAATTCATTGCCTATGCTGCAACAAATTCAGGAACAAAGTTAGGCGGCTATGATGGTCAGGCAACTTGGAACCGTGTAAGTGAGACTATCTCAAACAGCAGTTCTCAAGGTGTACCATCTTCTATACCATTTACTGATGGTGTAGCAGAATTCTATGTAGAAGATTCCGAATACGAGACCGTTACCTTCACTATTACCGATGGCGGTATATCAAGTGGAAACATAAACGCTACGTTTACCTCAAGTGACGCAACAGCTCCTGATGTTCGTTCAGCCGAGGCTGAGACACCTTACCTTATACGCATAAAATTCACCGAGGTGGTAGATTCGGATAACGCCCTTAATACCAGCAACTATACAGGCGTGGGGACAATAAAAAAGATATGCTGGTATGAGGATGAGGTGACCCTGCAACTAGCAAGTCCGCTTGCCTTAGTTAGCAACCAAAGCGTTACTATTAACGGCATATCTCCAGATGGTATAAAAGATCAGGATGGTAACTACATGGGGAACAAAAATCCAAGCTTCACCGTTCCCAATGTTGATTATCAAGGCTCATCTTATGGCTCAGGAGACTGGCTGGAGATACAAGTTACACCATCAAGCGTTCCATGGGGAAGCCTACAAGGCATAAAGGCTATAATAAAGCAGAAAAATGCCTGTGGATACCTTTCTGGATCAAACGCAGTTAACAAAGGAACCGAAGTTTCTAGTATAAACATTAATTACACTGGCAATACCGAAGCACTCTCAAACCATCCATCGAGCCAGTCATTTGATGATGGTCAGTGCGAATTCACATTTGATGTTAACTTCGGCTCTTCAGTAGACTCTGTGCAGGTTGAGGTCACTGCCGGTAGCGTTACATCAGGTCAAGCTACCGTTAGCGCTCAATAGTACTCTAAAAGGGGGAATAGTTCCATCTATTCCCCCTACCTTACAATCCCTATCTATCCAAAATATTCCTATTAATTTTATTGTCCTAGTGAAACAAATTGTGGTATTATATATTCTTAATATTAAGATTACTAAGGAGAGGAAAATTAATATTACAAATAAGGCTATCAAAATTTTTTATTTCACACTAATTTTCTCTATAGGCCTCCTTTCTCTTTCTGCAGATACCGAAGAGCAGTATACTGAAGGTAAAATCCTGCAAATCGACACAAGTACTTCAACCATAACCATCAATCTAGGTAAAAACAAAGGTTTAAATCCCCTGATTCCCTTCACCATATTAACCGACAAAGAAAAAGAACTAGGTCCCTTCAGCTTAACAAGGGTGGCGAAAAAATCCTCCCAAGCACAAGTACCCTCTAAAACACTAAAGCTTATTAAAAAAGGAGATAAGGTAAAGGTTGATATACTTGGATGGATATTTGAAGAAGGTATCAAAGAATATAATAATAAAAAGTTTGACTTGGCTATAAAGAATTTTGAGAATGTCTCTAAAAAGATATCTGGTCATGAGCCAAGCTTTTATAACATTGGGCTTTGTCATATTCAAAAAAATAAATACTCTGAAGCTCTTAAGTCTCTAGAATTAGCAAATGATTATAATCCTTACAACCTCTTCACTTATAAACTAATAATAGACCTATGTCTTATTGCAGGCAAATACGAAGAGGCAAGGGAAAAAATCAATGAGGTAATAGAGCGTAACCCTCA
>CAZOIE010000030.1:0-9918 GCA_964579905.1 uncultured Planctomycetia bacterium | reverse complement strand
AGAACCTAAGAGCTATAACCTGTCAGAGATTGATAAAACATGCAACAAAAGAGGGCGTGATTCCTGCCTTTGAGGTAATGATCGTAAATGCTGCCATAAGTGTAATGATACGAGATGGAAAGTTTGATAAAATTAAGAGCGTAATGCAAAACAGTACAACTGAGGGTATGCAGACATTTAACCAATCTCTGTTAAAACTTTTAAATGAGAAAAAGATTACCAAAGAGGAAGCGCTGTCAAAATCGGATAATCCTGAGGCCCTGATTGCCAACATCAAAGGTATCTTTCTTGATGACGATAGAAGCGTGATAGGTGATTAATAGAGATCAATTACTAAATAACGAGGAAGGCACAGTTTATAAAGCTTTCTCAAAATACCGCGTAGCCTTAATATATCCCAATTCCTACCATTTAGGTATGAGCAACCTAGGATTCCACACTATTTACAATGAACTCAATAATCGTAAAGATACTTTCTGTGAACGTATTTTTTTTGAAAACCAAAAATCTTTTTTTTCTTTAGAGACCAAGAGGTCAATACATGAATTTGATATTCTGGCGTTTTCAATATCTTATGAATTGGATTATTTTAATGTTCTGCGAATATTAAAAAGAGCTAGGATCCCAATAAAGAAGACCGATAGATCCAACAATTATCCAATTCTTGTGGCAGGAGGGGCGGTTACCGGTTTCAACTTTAAGCCATTAAGAAAAATTGTAGATATAGTTATTACCGGTGAGGCAGAGAATATAATTCATACGTTCATGGGTGAATATGCGGGGTTCCATATAGACAGAACGCCCAAATCCAAAGAAAGTTTTCTTAGCAAGCTTAGTAATACAAAAAGTTTTTTTGTTAGCGGAAAACAAGATAAAGTTATACCTGCGAGAATTTCAAATTTAAATAACTTCCAGACACACAGTAGAATATTGAGTAACTTCACAGAGTTTCCAGATACATTCCTAATTGAAATTTCAAGAGGGTGCCCATTTAAATGTTTTTTTTGTGCTACTTCACATTCAAATAACAAAGTGAGATTTAGAGATTATAAAAATGTTTTAGATACAGTAAAAAAGGGATTGAAATTTACTAATAGAATTGGATTAATTGGCTCATCTCTTCCAAATTATCCAAATATTGATTTACTGTGCGAATCATTAATATCGCTTAAAGCCAAGGTTTCATTTTCAAGCCTAAGGGTAGATTTTATATCAGATATGATGATTAAGATGCTTGTTGATAGCGGTCAACGTTCTATAACAATTGCGCCAGAAAGCGGTAGTGAACAATTAAGAGGAAGGATAAACAAGCCTATTAGTGATAATAGGATAATCGAGACTGTTGAAAGAGCAAGAAATTTTGGCATTAAAATTGTTAAGCTATATTTTATGGTGGGCTTACCAGGTGAAACACAAGCTGATGTAAGTGCAATTATTGAACTCTCAAAGCGCATATCAAAAATTCTAAAAGTGAAATTTAGCATAACTCCATTTGTGTCAAAACCAACCACACCTTTTAGCAAAAAACCCTTCGAAGGTGTTAGTTCTCTTAAAAGGAAGATTGAATATTTGAAATTAAACCTAAGGAAAATAGGACCTGCCTCGTTTGAGAGCCCAAGGTTTGCATATCTTGAGTATTTACTATCCAATGGAGATGAGGATATACTTTTTTCATTATTAGAAAAAAAATCAAAGCCCAAAGGTTTACCCTCTATAGACACTACCTGAGACTAGTTATGACCTGCCAATAACCCTTCCATTCATAGTTGCAAAATACCATATTGAATTTTTTCGTTGACATAGCATCTTTTTTATGTTAAATCTGCTCAGTTCATATTAGTTTATGTACACTTAATTATAAAGCAGAGTATCAGAGGTAATAAAGAATATTATGATAAATATCAAAGATAATCTCAAGCTTATAATCGAAAATTTAAATATACTGATTAAAAAAAGGTCTGGGATTGATAGTGATATAAAGCTTGTGTGCGTAACCAAAGAGGCTAGTATTGAACAGATAAACGAGGCTATTGAATTTGGCATAGTTGATTTTGGCGAAAATAAGGTTCAATCAGCCAAGCAAAAAATTGCTGGAATAGATAGTCAAATTAATTGGCACATGATAGGGCATTTGCAAAGCGGAAGGGCAAGCGAAGCAGTAAGAATGTTTGATCTAATTCAATCGGTTGATACTTTTGAGATTGCAAACACCATTAACAATGAGGCTCAAAAACAAAATAAGATTATGAATATTCTTGTGCAGGTAAATACCTCAAACGAGGAATCGAAATTCGGAATAGATGTAGATACATTTTTTAAGCTTGTTCAAGATATATCGACCTTGCGACATATAAGAATATTGGGGCTTATGACTATAGCTCCTTTTTCCGATGACCCAGAAAC
Organism: uncultured Planctomycetia bacterium; assembly: GCA_964579905.1. Lineage (GTDB taxonomy): Bacteria > Omnitrophota > Gorgyraeia > VGKN01 > VGKN01 > CAZOIE01. The sequence continues at coordinate 7,515 of CAZOIE010000030.1, read as the reverse complement.
ATCTAGGCCTTTTTTCAGAAACCTAAGAGAATTGAAAAATCAAATCAAAAAAGAATCCAATGAGACTATAGCCCTCGATGTACTATCAATGGGAATGTCGGCAGATTTTGAGGTGGCTATTGAGGAAGGTTCAAATATGATAAGATTAGGTAGTTTAATTTTTAAGACAGATACGGATATTGTTAAGGAAAGATTTAAGTGTCTAAACAAAAACTAAAAGCAAAAACAATTGGAATTATTGGTTGCGGTAATATGGGAGAAGCAGTTCTCTCAATGGGCCTAAAGCAAAAGAAGGCTAAGTTTTTAGTATGTGAAAAAGACAAATCAAAAGCTACGTCTCTTCGCAAAAGATATAAAGTAAGAACAGGGCTCAGTGAGATTAATCTTGTAGCTAAATCAGATATTATAATTATTGCAGTAAAGCCTCAGGATATCAATAGGGCTTTAGGTAGCATTGCAGATTATAGAAAAGAAAACGCCCTTTTTATATCAGTAGCTGCAGGAATAAAGACAAGTCATTTAGAAAGTAAAATTGGAGATAAAGTTAAGATAATTCGGGTAATGCCCAATATGCCTGCTGTAATAGGAGAAGGTGTTACAGCATTGGTAAAGGGTCGGTTTTCAAATGATAGAGATTTAGATATTGCCAAAGATATATTTGACTCACTTGGCCAAACCATTGTGGTTAAAAAGGAAAAACTAATTGATGCGGTTACTGCTATATCTGGTAGTGGACCGGCATATATTTTTTTTATCGTTAGGGCAATTAGCGAGGCTGCTAAAAAGATAGGCTTAAGTAAAAAAGAGGCAGATGTTCTCATACGCAATACGATAGTAGGGTCGATGCATTTACTCGATAAGAGTAAATTTGATGTGAATACTTTAATTTCTAAGGTTGCTTCCAAGGGTGGAACAACTGAGGCTGCGCTTAGAATTTTTGATAAGGCAAATTTAAGTGGTGTAATAAAGAAGGCTGTTGTTGCTGCTCATAAAAGAGCAAGAGAGCTCTCGCGCTAGGAGGTAGTTATGTCGAGAATTGGCATTATAGGTGGTAGCGGATTATATAATATCGAAGGAATCAAAAACATAAAAAGAGTCTCTTTAAACACGCCCTTTGGAAAACCCTCAGACAGCTTTGTTGTAGGCAGGCTTTGCGGTAAGGAAGTTGTTTTTCTTCCTCGTCATGGAAAAGGCCATCGTGTATCACCAAGTGAGATTAATTATAGGGCAAATATATACGGCATGAAGAAACTTGGCGTTGAAAGAATTATTTCTGTTACCGCGTGTGGAAGCTTAAAGGAAAAGTACAGGCCATTAGATTTTATAGCGATAGATCAATTTGTCGACAGAACAAACCATGCGAGGGAGATGACATTTTTTGATAGAGGTATGGTTTCCCATGTTTCTTTCGCGCACCCAATCTGCAGAGACTTACAGAAGATACTCTATAAAACAGCAAGCAAGGTAAGTAAGAACTTGAATGTGAAGATTCATAATGGTGGTACCTACATTAATATGGAAGGACCTGCATTTTCTACGTATGCTGAGTCAACATTGTATCGTAAGTGGGGAATGGATGTAATAGGAATGACAAACATGGCTGAAGCAAAGCTTGCCAGAGAGGCTGAGATATGTTATTCAACCCTGGCGGCGGTTACCGATTATGACTGTTGGCATCCTGAGCATGAAAGTATAACAATAGACATGGTAGTGAAAAATCTCAAGAGTAATATTTCTAATGCAAAGAGGATACTGACCGCTATTATACGAAATATCTCACTAAAACGAGATTGTGGATGTAAAGATGCACTGAAATACGCGATTATTACCGATAGAAAATCAATACCGCTTAAGGTCAAAAAAGACCTTAAGGTCATTATTGGGCAATATATAAAGTAAAATGGACTTAAAAGCTACGCTAAATTTACCAAGAACCAAATTTCCAATGAGGGCCGATCTTCCCAAAAGGGAACATGGAGTTTTAAAACTTTGGGAGGAGAAGGATATTTATAGTCTTATCCGTAAAGGTAGAGAGGGCAGAGACAAATTTATACTTCATGATGGCCCTCCATACGCAAATGGTGATATTCATACCGGCCATGCTTTAAATAAAATTTTAAAGGATATAATAGTTCGGTATAAAACAATGAGGGGTTTTGATGCTCCGTATGTACCTGGTTGGGACTGTCATGGTCTTCCTGTAGAGCATCAGCTGTTTAGAGAACTTGGAAGAACAAAGTACGAAATAGAAAAAGTTGAGTTTAGAAAAAAGGCTTTTAAATATGCACTTAAGTTTGTAGATATTCAGCGAAAGCAGTTTAAAAGATTAGGAATCTTTGGAGATTGGGAAAAACCGTATGTTACACTTGATAAATCTTATGAGGCTGAAATTGTAAAGTCATTTTCAAAGCTTGTTAAGAAAAATTACATATACAAAGGGCTTAAGCCAATAAATTGGTGCCCAAGTTGCGAAACAGCACTTGCAGAGGCAGAGGTTGAATATGATGACCACACGTCACCTTCTGTCCTTGTGAAATTTAAGATTGATGATAAAAAGTTTAATGGAGATACTTTCTTAATTATTTGGACAACAACACCATGGACATTGATTTCCAATGTTGCTATAGCTCTTCACCCAGATCTTGTATATGAATTGGTCGAGGTTGGTAATGAGAAATTTATTTTAGCACAAGCCCTTATAAATTCGACATTTGAAAAAATTGGCCTAACGAACTGTAAGACGGTATCTACATTTAAAGGAAGTGAGCTTGAGGGAATTAGCTATATCCACCCATTTATTAAACGTGAGGGTAAAGTAGTGTTGGCTGATTATGTAGCCAGCGATGAGGGTACAGGTTGTGTTCATACTGCACCGGGGCATGGTGCAGAAGATTTTGTTACCGGACAGAGATATAAGCTACCTATGGTAATGCCAGTTGATGAGAAGGGTAAATTTGATTCAACGGGTGGCGATCTAGAAGGGGTGGGTGTTTTTAATGCTAATGATGTAATTATTGACAAATTAAAAAAAGAGTCTAACCTTTTATATTCAGGAAAGATAAATCATTCATATCCGCATTGCTGGAGATGTAAGCTTCCTATTATTACTCGTGCAACTGTCCAGTGGTTTATGAGTATTGACCAAAATAACCTACGAGAGAAGTTATTAGGTTCGGTAGACGATGTTAAATGGATTCCCGATAGCGGTCAAAAGAGAATTTCTAGTATGATCCAGGCGCGACCGGATTGGTGTCTTTCTAGGCAAAGATATTGGGGAGTACCTATTATTGCATTTTATTGCAATAGCTGCAAAACTTCTATACTTGACCATGAGATTATTCTTTCAGTTTCTGAAATTTTTGAAAAGGAAGGTTCGGACACATGGTTTATTAGGGATGCAAAGGAACTTCTGCCAAGGGGTTTTGTATGCCCAGATTGCAGAGGTAGTGAATTTTCAAAGGAAGAAGATATTCTAGATGTTTGGTTTGATTCAGGAGTGAGCCATCAGGCTGTGCTTGGTAGAAATAGTGCTCTTGCCTTTCCCGCAGACTTATATTTGGAGGGTAGCGATCAACACAGAGGATGGTTTCAGGTTGCACTTATTACCTCTATGGGGATATCTGAAGAAGCACCTTTTAAGAGTGTTTTAACTCATGGTTTTGTTGTTGATGGTGCGGGAAAGAAAATGTCGAAAAGTCTTGGTAATGTTATATCACCTCAAGAGGTAATAGATGAGTTTGGATCAGATGTGCTTAGGCTCTGGACAGCTTCTTGTAATTATAGTGAAGATGTAAAGATTTCAAGAGAGATATTAACCAGAATAGCAGAGTCTTATCGAAAGGTGAGAAATACATTGAAGTTCCTTTTAGGTAATCTGCATGATTTTAAAGAAAACAATAATAGTGTTAATTATGAGGATTTGTCTGAAATTGACAAGTGGGCACTTTTTAAGGTTGAAAAACTTTTAAATGGAACCACTGCCTGTTATGAAAGCTTCGAGCTTTATAAGATTATTCATCTTGTTTATGAGTTTTGTATTGTAGATATGTCCAATTTTTACTTAGATATTGTGAAGGATAGACTTTATATATATGAAGAGAACTCAAATATTAGAAGATCGTGTCAAACCGTTCTTTCAAGAATTTTAGAAGTTCTAATGAGGATACTAGCACCCATATTGCCATTTACAATGGAAGAGGTGTATGGATTTATTGAAGATGATAATAAAGTACAGAGTGTTCATTTATGCGAATGGCCAAGTCGAAATGAGAAATACTTAGATGATAACCTTAAAGAAAAATGGGAAAAACTCTCTCAAATTAGAGTTATTGTTATGAAGGCCTTGGAGATAAAGAGGTCGCAGAAGGAGATAGGGAATTCCCTGGAGGCCGCTGTTGATATTTTTACTACAAATAAGGATATAATTGAGTTTTTGAATAGTTTTAAAGATCTAAAATCGATTTTCTTAGTATCAGGACTTAATTTACAGCTATGCAATGATCTAAGCGCTGATTACACCTGGAAGGACGAAGAGGTTAATTTAGGTTGTATTGTGAAAAAAGCTCAAGGGGATAAGTGTCTTAGATGTTGGAGTTACTGTGAGAGCGTGGGAAAGAATTATAAATTACCTCAGCTATGCACAAGATGTGCTGGTATACTTGATAAGAAGAGCTAAAACATAGGGGGGGGAGATTAAGGAGGATGAATTTGATGAAGACCAAGAGAAAGAAAACCGTTAAACCAAAGAAAAAAGTAAATGCCTCAAAGAAAAGACAAAAAAAAGCTTCAAAGCCAAGGAAAATTTCTTTGCTAAAAATGAAAAAAAGGGAACTGAATAAGTTTAAAGATTTATTAATAAAAGAAAAAGAAAAGGTAATTCTTGAAATGGAGCACATTGAAAAAGATAGTTTAAATCGATCTGCCAAGGAAGCTTCAGGTGATATATCTGCTTATACGTACCACATGGCCGATATCGCTACCGATAACTATGATAGAGAATTTTCACTTAACATGGCTACTAATGAGCAAAAGGTTCTTTTTAAGATTGAAGAGGCATTACAGAGAATTAAAGAAGGAAGCTATGGAATATGCGAGGGTTGCAATAAGTCAATAGGCAAAAGAAGGCTCACCGCACTGTGTTTTACAAACTTGTGTTTAAAATGCCAGAAAGAAAGTGAATCAAATCCGAATAATTTCCATTAATCAACACGATTTGTTGATTAATAATTAAAACGGTGATTATATTATTAATAGGTTTTAGTGTTTTTTTCTTAGATCAACTGACAAAGTGTTTGGCCCAGTCTTACTTGTTGCCCAACAAGAGCTTTCCAGTAATAGAAAATTTTATTCATTTTACACTTACCTATAATACTGGAGCAGCATTTGGTATATTAAAGGGATATAATATACTTTTTACATCAATTTCCTTTGTTGTTCTTTTGATTCTATTTTTGCATATTAAAGTTTTAAGGAATAAGCGATTTTTGATTAAGTGTGCTGTCGGGTTAATTTTAGGAGGTGTTTTAGGAAATTTACTTGATAGGATTAGATTTGGATCTGTAATTGATTTTATCGATTTAAGAATTTGGCCGGTTTTTAATCTCGCAGATAGCTCTATTACTATAGCTGTTTCAATACTAGCTCTCTTGTCAATTTTAGCACGTAAGGAATAAGCGTGTAATCCTTTTCAAATCAGAAAGTTAAATTATGTACCCAGTTTTATTTAAAATTGGCTCTATAAGTATTTACTCATATGGGCTTATGATTGCTTTTGGGTTTTTATTTGCGACGATTCTCTCAGAGAGATATGCTAGAAAGAATGGAATTTGCCCAAATTTAATAATGGACCTATCTGTCGTTGTGATTTTGTCGGGTTTGATCGGAGCGCGAATCCTGTATGTAATTTGCAATTTCCAATATTTCATGAGCGAGCCAGGGGAAATTGTTATGCTAACAAGGGGTGGGTTAATTTTTTATGGCGGAGCATTATTTAGCATTATTCCCGCATATATTTTCTTAAAATTTAAAAAGGTTTCCTTTTTAAAAGCTACAGATGTTATTATTCCATATGCGACACTTGCACATTCCGCAGGAAGGATAGGCTGTTTTTTGAATGGGTGTTGCTGGGGAAAGACAACCGAAATTTTCTTGGGGGCAAAATTTTCACAAAGTCTTTATTCACTTCATCCTGTTCAGCTTTACGAGTCAATCGGGTTATGTGGGCTATCATTCTTGCTCATATTTATAAGGAAAAAGAAGAAGTTCAACGGACAGGTGCTTCTTAGCTGGTGCATTTTTTATCCAATATTAAGATTTTGCTTGGAGTTTCTACGTGGTGATAACGAACAAGTTTTAATAGGGTTAACGTTTTCACAAATTATTTCAATCTTTATTGTTTTGATAGCAATAATAATATTATTTCTTCGAAAATATGCCATACAAAAAAAACAAAATGTTTGAATTTAAAGTTTCATCTTTGTGTGAAATAAGAATCGATAGATTTTTGGTAAAAAATCTATCAGAAAATTTTTCACGTACACAAATTCAAACTATGATCAAAAATGGTGACATAACATTAAACGCAGAAATTGTGAAACCTCATGTTCTTTTGAAGGAAGGCGATAGAATTACTGTTAGAATTAAAGATTCGAAGAAACAAATTTTCGAAGCACAAAATATCCCGCTGGAAATTGTTTATGAAGATGATGCGATTATAGTTGTCAATAAGCCTAGTGGAATGGTTGTACATCCATCGGGGAAGAGGTTTAGAGATACATTGGTGAATGCGCTGATGTTTCATTACAAATCCCTTTCGACATAGGTAGGTTCTGAAAAGCCGGGAATTATTCATAGGCTTGATAAGGATACTTCAGGTCTAATTGTTATAGCGAAAACCGACTATGCCCATTTTAAAATCGCAAATCAGTTTAAAAACAGATCTGTCTATAGAGAATATTTTGTGGTTGTTAAGGGTATCATTAGTCATGACGAGGGAATTATTGAAGCTCCAATCGCCAGGAGTCATACTAATAGAAAGAGGATGTGCGTTGATTTTTCCTCAAAGAGAAAGGCTTCTACGGCTTATAAGGTAATTGAAAGGTTACGAGGGAGATCGGTCTTAAAAATTTTTCCAAAGACCGGAAGGACTCATCAAATAAGAGTGCATCTATCTTACATTGGACATCCAATAATTGGTGATATTAGATATGGCGGGCCTAGCTGTCTAGATAGGCAAGCTCTGCATGCAAAGAGATTAGGATTTAATCATCCATTGCTTAACAAATATGTGGAGTTTACATCTAACGTACCTTTGGATATCCGCAGGTACTTAAAAGCTCTAAAAAGTGAAGAATTGTAAATTTTATGATTTTGGAAAAAAATTAAAAAAAAGCTTGACATTTTTTTAATTTATTATATATTGATAGCTTTACATAGGAGATAATTACTATAGCAGGCGGTTTATGCCCTGCTGCTGTAGCTCAGTCGGCAGAGCGCGTCCTTGGTAAGGACGAGGTC
>CAZOIE010000029.1:0-10065 GCA_964579905.1 uncultured Planctomycetia bacterium | reverse complement strand
ACGTTCTCTCTAAAGAAGCGGATCCGCTACCTGAAGCGGCTGGTCAAGTTAACTGGTCAAAGCAGGATGGCACCTTCGTTTTTGACTCGGGAAGCCTCTGGAAATATATAAACGGAGCAGCTGAAAAATACTTGCAGGCCGGATTTGAAAAGCTGTATCTTGCGTACTATCTGTACGGCGATGACTTGGAGATTACAGCCGAGCTCTTTAGAATGAGGTCGCCAGAAAGCGCCAGGCGGATATTCGAATTTGATCTCCCTGATGATTCCTTCAGAGTTTCAATAGGCGATGATTCCCAGCTTAGAAAGTTTAGCCTTACTTTCATTAACGGCAGGAACTATGTAAGGCTCCGCGTTACCCGTGAGGCGGCCGAGAATAGTATAGCCCTGTTGGAGATAGGGAGATGGGTTGAGAAGAATCTCGATGAAGAAAAATAAAGGCAAATTGATTACTCGGCGTGTTTTCCTAAGTATTCTTTTAGCCGGTGGTCTCTGGCTGTTGCATGTTTTTACGCGTCGCCACTCATCAGAACTATCAGATTTTAACCCGTTCAAGAACAAAGAACGAAAACAGTCCCGGACAGTTGTCGTAAAGGTTATAGGAACGACTGCAAGAGAGGGAAAAGATATTCGTTTTGCAGGTGGATTACCCGAGCTTATCAACAGATCCGTGATGGCGCTAACGGGGAAGGATAGCGTAAGTAGAGCATTCAGGGCGCTCTTTAGCCCGAAAGATAAAGTGGCGATAAAGGTGCCAGGTCCCCTAAATGATGTAATATTGATAACAATCATGAAAGGGCTTTTAGAAGCCGGCGTGAAGGTTGATAATATAGAGGCTTACGATTTTGTCTACGGACAGGAAGTAGGGCATCTCAAGAGGCGGCTCGAGGACGAGTTAGGGATCAGAGTAGCTAGCAACGCATTCTCCTCCACAGAAATCAAAATAGAGGGTGTCGGCGTTAAACTTGCGCAAGCCGTTTGCAGGTGTGACGCATTGATTAACCTTGCAAGTCTTAACACACACTTGAATATGGAATATACAGGTGCCTTAAAAAACCATATGGGCTCTATCGACAAGCCTCATCTCCTACACGTATCCTTTGAACGCAACCTTGGCCTGTTGAACTCTATCCCCCAGATTCGGAATAAGACGCGTCTCGTGGTGCTTGATGCTCTGAGACCGTCGCTTAGAGGGCATCCTGACTTCCCTGATGAGCGCTATTTCGTGAACAGCGGAACAATTTTTATGAGTAGGGATCCGCTCGCCGCGGATGCGGTTGGATTGGACTTTCTGAGAGAAGAACGCAGGAAGGTCGGACTGTCTTATGAGCTTCCCTATGCGGAACAGCAGCTCAAATATGCCCAAAAGCTAGGTCTGGGCTGCCGGGATACGAGCCACATAGACCTGATAGACCTTGCAATACCGGTAGAATAGAAAAGGGGAATATAGAAAAGAGGAGAGAGAAGATAAAGAAGACCTAATTCTAATATCTTCTCACCATAAGATCGTACAAGAATGTTTCTTTAAAACTTACCTCACTTGGAAGGGCAGGTAAGTTTGAAACCACGCCCTTTCAAGCAAAGTTTATTTCACGTTCAAAGCTACCTGATCAACCGGATCAAGTTTGATATCCTCCCTAAGTACATGCCATTTCTCGGTGAATGTCGGACTCTTATAATCCTTATAGCCAGGGGCTGATGCCTTGATGAAATACTTTCTATTTGTCTGTAGTTTAAACCCATAGCGTCCTGTAGCATCTGTGATCTGAGGGTTGCTTGCAGTTGGGTTCGATGCCTTGTCAAGAGGGACTATTGAGCCATCCTCAAAATGTACGGTGACCTTTGCTCCGACTATTGGCTTATTACTCTTTGCATTGGTAACCTTACCGTAAGGACAACGATAAAGATACAGCTGTCTATCATAGGCAACTGTAACAGTTTGTCCACTGTCAGGTTCTGTTACGGTTACGTTTAAGTTAGCGTAGAATCCTGTATAACCGGCAAGCGTAGCAGGTAGGTCGTAGCTGTAATTGAAGGTGTTATCAGCCGAGAGAGCTACTTCCTGTGTTTGCTCAAATATCACCTCTCCAGCATCGTAGTCTATTGCGTTGAGCGTTCTCTGCCAGGTTCCTGTTGTAGGATCATACGTCCAATTATACAAGTTGTAATTGTAGTCGCTTACACTCGTGATAGAAGTAGTTACAAGTAGATTTGTTCCTTCAAATCCTTCAGGCGGAGTAAAGCCTATATTGTAATCAATGGTGTCTGACCTGTTTACAGCTATCTTGTCAAAGGTATACCTTGATATGTAGTTGGTTATATAGTTTTGGAGATAGGTCGCATAGTAAGCATACCATGTGACCTGAGGATATTGTTGAGCTAGGCGCAGATATGTCTCAACCCAAGATCTAAGCTGTTGAAGATAACCATCTACTATGGCAAAGTTGACACTAATTGCTTCTGCTAGATTTAACAATATCTCCCTAATAGGACGACCCCTTTCGGATTTCTCTCTACCTGAGTCTTTGTCGTGGCCGTAAGGATCTCTCATCTTTGGCTTTCCATTGTTGCCTTGGCCTCTTTCATCATGCGGGTTGTACATCCATTTTGCCTTACCGGTTAATCCAGCGAACTTGTCGTTGTGGTTCAGTTTTGTTTTTCTGTGATCTGCACTTTTACCGCGCTTTCCCGCCTCAGGGCGGTTTGCTCTGACTTTTGCCTGCCTCTTTGAGTTTTTAATCTTATTTCTTCTTTTAGTAGAAGAGGCTTTGGTTGATGTGGAAGTGCGACGAGTTGCTGCTGGTGTATTAACAGATTGTTTTCTACCATTGGATGACTTTGCATTGGAGCTTTTGTTGGATTGGCCATTACCCTTATTTCCATTGTTGGATTTCTCTTCAGTTTTTCCTTTAGCTTTTCCGTTACCTCCACCTTTACCCTTACCATTGCCGCCAGGAGCAGCGTATACCTGGTTTGAGATAAGGGAGAGGATAATTACTCCTGCTAGTAAAGTCTTTGAGATATTCATTTTTAACACCTCCTTTCCTATGAGATTTAAATAGTTCATTATTTTATCTTCCTATGTAGTACTTGGGATATTCATAAGTGTTTGAGATTAACTCTTCCTGTATACTAACCATATCCTCAATTTTCGATGCAACTTCCTCAAGCTGACGAATATCCACAGTAATGTGTGCCTCAATTCTAACGGGTCTATTTGGATCGCCGATGGTTTTAACGGTACATCCAGTTAGCAAAAAAGAACAAATGATCGCTGCACAAATTGAAGTGCTTAGAAATCCAGGATTTTTGTTAAGTTTGCCGAGCGTCATTTTCTTCCTCCTTAAGTTACTAAACAGCAAAAATCATGCCAACTGCGCAAAATTAATTAAAATCAGCTTAACTCTTTGCTTTTAAAGTAGTTAGAATCTTTACACTATGACTGGTAAATTGGAGTTATATGAGCAAAAATGTAAACTTTTTTAACATAATCCCTTTTAATTGTAATTTATGCTTAGAATGGAGAATATTATGTAAAATTAATTTACATATTTAGATGGATTTATTTACAATTTTTTCTAAATTGTAAAATTTCTTAGCATGCCCAATAATTTTTTTCAAAAAAATAGATTGATTTTTCTCTTGACGAGTTATTTTGTATTTAGTAATATACCGTCAATGAGAAGAATTTTAGTGTTTATACTTACGCTATTAATTTTTCCTACCTTTATTTATGCGCAGACTCTAGAAGAGGACCGAAGGGTCGAGGAGGGTAAAAGGGAGAGTTTGCGTTCAACAGAGGCTCAGATAGCTAGTGAGAAAAGGGAGGAAGAGCGTCTACAGCCGCTTGATCCTATTGATGTGGCTTATCTTTCTGAGCTCATACCAAAGAGGGTTACCTTTCGCTACGACTTATGCAAGGTCCTGGTTATCTTGATGGATGTAGAGGATGAATATTTAAGTCTAGATTCTCAAGTTGCATACCTTAAACAAAAGAAGCTTATTCCAAAAAAGTTAGTGTCAGATTTTGATCCCATGAAGCCTTTACGTAAAGGGCTTGCTGCATATATGCTATGTAAGGCCTTAGATATAAGAGGAGGGATTTGCTTAAAGCTTCTTGGAATAAGGGAACGCTATGCCTTAAAGGAATTAGTTTATAAAGGAATGATGTCGTCGGGTACCACAAATGATATTTTGACCGGAGATGAGTTATTTTTTGCTTATATGCAAGCTACAAATTATAGGAAAAACAACCGAAAAAAACCTATTGTAAAAAACTAATGTTTAGTCTCAAGCGATCCCTAAAATCAAAGAGGATATTTGGCATTATACTGCTAGTGCCATGCTTGTTTCTGGCTCCCAATAATCTAGCTGGGCAGACCTTGGAGGATGAGAGAAGAATTGAGCAAGATAGGAGGCAGATGTATGATTCAGCCGAGCTTGAGATATTGCGGAAGGAAAACAGGTTAGTTTTCGATTATGGTGGTTGGGCTAACTATAGGTTTGATAATTACAATGATGATGATAATGATGCTGAAGCTGAAGATAGCCTGGATGAGTCAAGTACGTGGGACTCGCGTTTTTGGTTAATGGCAACACTTAAACCCCCTGTCGATGCTGGATATGTGAATGAACATTCCTTTTATCTACGTCTCAAGAATCAATATATAAAAGAACATCCTACCAACGATGAGATAGACCAGGGCGAGGATTATGACGGGCCCCATGTGGATTACGCTTATTTGATTTTGGATTTTCGCCCCTGTTGGCTTGAGATTGGAAGACGTTACTTTAATGTGGGCCAAGGCATTGCGTATAGTAATGCAAACGATGGCGCTGAATTTTTGGTATCGCTTGAGAACTGGAGTTTAAAAGGCTTTGCCTCTCATACACTGCCGCATGAGGATAACATCGATGTCAGTATTCCTGGATGGGAGAAAACCAGCGATAGGAGTTTCTATGCGCTAGAGGCAACATATCTTGGGATTGGTAACCATGGTATCTACGGGTATTTTCTTGTTCAGAGGGATGATTCAGATGAGGATCCTGAGGATGTAGTTCATGAGTTTTCATACGACTCTGAATATGTAGGATTAGGGAGCCAGGGAAAGCTAACACCGCAGATGCACTATTGGGCAGAGGTAATCAGGCAGACCGGTGAGAGCGTGGTATACGATACGATGCAAAAAAGAGATGTAGAGGCCTGGGCATATGATCTTGGTATTAGCTATGACTGGGATGTGTATAGCGATCCCAACCTTTCATTGGAGTATGCCTTTGGGTCTGGGGATTCTGACAGGGTTAGCGTTACAGATACCCTAGATGGAAATATTTCAGGAGACGATAAAAATTTTCATTACTTTGGGTATCTGCCAGCTGGGTATGCGCTCTCACCACGATTATCCAATCTTCAATTTGCCAAGGCAGCTGTTCTGTTTAAACCACTTGAAAAGTACAAACTATTTAAAAACTTTTCGCTCGGGATAGATTATTACCGCTATTTTAAAGATGAGAAGGATGGGGGAATTTATGATACCGAGGCCATAAATAGCGATACCGATATTGGAGATGAGGTAGACCTTACCATTTTCTGGCAGATCTTATCAGATTTAACCTTGGAACTACAATATGGTTACTTTATGCCTGGCGATGCATATCCTGATGCATTTGATGATAGCGAGCAGTATTACTCAGCAAGCATGACACTTTCCTACTAAAAATTCCAAATTAATTTCTTTAAATTTTCTTTTTACTGTTGTATACTTTCTTAGAAAGGTACCTTTTCCTTAAAATAACTAAAGGCTAATACTAATATGGATACAAATAAACAGATTTTGGTTGTTGATGATGATCCGATCTTCTTGGATATGATAAGGTTTAATTTGGAGAACTCAGGCTTCAACGTAGTTTGTGCTTCAGATGGCGAAGAGGGGATGAGGAAGGCGCGGTTGTTGCCGGATGTTGTCCTTTTGGATCTGATGATGCCCGGGATAGATGGTCACGAGACATGCCGTCGGTTAAAAGCAGATGAGGCGACCAAGCATGTACCGGTTATTATGCTTACTGGAAAGGATGAGATCATTGAAAAGGTAGAGGCATTTGAGATCGGTGCTGTTGATTATATCGGGAAACACTTCCCGTTCTTAGAGATACTCGCCAGGATTAAATCTGTGATTAAGCAGTCTGGGTTTGCTTCAAATCCAGCACTGAAGAAGGCAAAGAGTAAAAAAATTGAACAGTTGAGACAAATTATCAAATATGAAAATGTCCAAATTGTCTACCAACCTGTAGTACAATTAGAAGATAAGAGTTTGATAGGATATGATACTTTTATAAAAGGGCCTAAGGATAGTGATTTTGAAGATTCGATGATTCTTTTTCGCTGGGCATATGAAGCCGGTATTTTATTTGAGTTGGATAAATTGTATCATGAGATGGCATTGAAAAAGGCGGATTTTTTAATCGAGAGACAACTCTTATTTTTGTCTATAGATTTCGGTCTTATTGAAAGTGGAGAGTACAAAAAGTTATCTTTTCAGGAAAACTCAAAAGTGGCATCACCACAAATTTGTCTTAAATTATCTGAACGTGCCTGCAGTAGGGACGTTACCAAGTTTTCCAAGACCTTAAGCTTTTTTAAATCTGCAGGGTTTAAGATTATAATCGATAATATAGGAGAGGTTTGCTATAGCTTAGAGTCTATGGTACAGCTGAAGCCCGATTTTATAAAGTTGAGTAATTCTCTTTCAAGAAATATTGACTCTAAAATGGAAAAACAGAAGCTTATTCGCACAATAGTAGATTTAGCCAATAAATTGGATGCAGGCATTGTCGCAAGTGATATAGAAACAGAAGAAGAATACAAGTCATTACATTCCCTGGGAGTTACTCACGGTCAGGGAATTTTATTCGGAAAGCAAGCTTAAATAAACCTTCCAATAGCTTCTTAAGCCTTAGATTTAATATTGTAGGTTTTTATCTTTTTATCAAGAGTGGGTCTTGATATTTTTAGTAACTTCGCCGTCTTACTCTTATTCCAGTTAGCATAGTTTAAAATCTTTAATATATGTTCTCTCTCGGCAGATTCTAGGGAAAAATCACCTTCTTGCCCAGTTGAGGAATAAGAGGTTTCTTTATCTCTAAGCTCGATTTTAAACGGTAGGTCCTCCAGCCAAATTGTATCACGTTTTACAAGGGCAACACCGCTTTTAATTACACTCCTTAATTCCCTTATATTTCCAGGCCAGCTATGCATCATTAAATATGACAGGCTTACCTTAGATGCCCCCTTAACATTTTTTTCAAACTGTTTATTGAATCTTTTAATGAAGTACTCTATCAAAAGAGGAATGTCAGCCTTCCGCTCTCTTAAAGGGGGCAGCTTAAGATGCATCTCATTTAGGCGGTAAAATAAGTCCGCCCTAAACTTACCTTCTTTTATTTGTCTAGATAGGTTCTTGTTTGTAGCGGTGATTATCCTGCAATTTACACTGATTGGTTTCTCACCGCCTAGAGGCGTGAAACGCTTTTCCTCAACGACCCTTAGTGTCTTAGCCTGTGCAGCTAGGCTCATATCGCCTATCTCATCCAAGAATATTGTTCCACCATCAGCAAGTTCAAATTTCCCCTTTACCTTGCTTGAGGCATCGGTGAAGGCGCCCTTTTCATGGCCAAATAATTCTGATTCTAGGAGGGTGTCAGGGATTCCAGAGCAGTTTACCACTATAAACGGTTTAGAACTTTTTGGGCCGTTATTATGGATTGCTTGTGCGATTAGCTCCTTTCCGGTTCCACTCTCCCCGGTTAATAATACATTTACATCGGATTTTGAAGCTATCTTAGCATCGGAAAGTACCTTTAACGTATTATTCGAGCAGGTAACTACATCGTCAAAACCGATTTTTTTATTATCTAGGTATTCCTGATTAGAATTCACTTTTTCTCCTATGATATTCTGTTATAATATCCAAAAGCCAATTGTAATTTTTATACCGCAAAGACGTATAAAATTCAAGTACTATCTTATG
Organism: uncultured Planctomycetia bacterium; assembly: GCA_964579905.1. Classification (GTDB taxonomy): domain Bacteria; phylum Omnitrophota; class Gorgyraeia; order VGKN01; family VGKN01; genus CAZOIE01. Next base: position 2,039 of record CAZOIE010000029.1, on the reverse strand, counting down.
ATTGATTATTGAGCAAAGTTAAGTTCTTAAAAAGATTTCTATTCTTATGAAGAATAAAAATGCAATAACAGATATTGATGATAAGAGGATTTCACTCTACCGCTCCCTAAAGGGCAAGGCATTAAAAGAGGATGGTGTATTTATCGCTGAGGGAGAGAAGGTTGTCAGGGCCTTACTCAAGAGCGATATTGAAATAGTATCTGCATTGATGTCAGAGAGCTGGTTTAAAAAACTACACAGGCAATTTAAAAAAAAGACTCCCATCTATATAGCAACCCATAAAGATACCTTTGAAAAGATAGTAGGCTTTAAGCTTCATCAGGGGCTTATGGTTTGTGCCAAGATTCCGGATAGATTGTCACTTGAGGAGGCTATCAAGCCATTAAGTACACCTCATCTTTTGCTGGCACTTGATGGTATAAAAGACCCTGAGAACATAGGGATGATACTTAGAAATTGCCTAGCCTTCGGGGTTGATGCTGTAATAGTTGGCAAAAATTCAAGCGATCCCTACCTTAGAAGGTCTGTTAGGGTTTCTATTGGGACAATCTTTAAGATACCTGTGGTATATGTAAATAACTTAAGTGTTGCACTTAAAACATTAAGAGGGAAATATAAAACTCGTATCATAGCCGCATCACCCAGTAAGAAAGCCAAGGTGATAGATAAGGAGAACTTCTCAGGGAATATTTGCCTGGTTCTTGGCGATGAGGTGCATGGTATCTCAAGTGGTGCATTGAAATTTACCGATTCCGTCGCAAAGATCCCTATTGCCAATGGAGTAGATTCTATTAATGTTGCGTGTGCAAGTTCTATATTTCTATATATGGCTTCAGCTAGCAGGCAACCACTATAGTTATTATTTATAACCTTTTCCTCTAATACCAATATAAATAATTCCTGCCCACAGTTTGATTTTTGTTAAATATTGTGATATATTTTATAATACCTCTAAAAAATAATTAATATGGAAAAGAATAAGAAAACAAACTTTATAAATTCTGCTGTCGATAAAATTCGAAGCATAAAGAGTAAGCACAATACAGCTACGCCTATAATTAATGAAGTAAAAGGAATAGATCCCAAAAACCCCTCCCTGGCCTCACAATGCAGCCAAGATATATACCAGTTGATGATAGAAGCGGCTAACGATGCCATATTTATTGCTAGTGCTGACACAGGTTGCATTATTGGAACAAACAAAAAGGCTGAAGAATTACTGGGCATGCCTCGTGAGAAAATAATAGGTATGCACCAAACTCTACTTCATCCAAAAGAGGATATCGAAAAATACAAGAAGGTTTTTGAGGATCATGTAAAGAACGGAGGAGGTTTTAGTGCTGATTTATTTGTGATTAAAGCCGACGGCAAGAAGGTTCCAGTTGCAATTAGTGCAACTATCGTAGAACTTAATGGCCAGAAAATCGTATATGGAATTTTCAAAAATATTACAGAACGTAAGAAGGTAGAAGAGGCCTTGCTTAGAGATGTTGGTGAAAGGAAACGTGCTCAAGAGCGCATTACCAAGATGAATGAGTGTTTCTTAAAGCTTGGTGTTGATCCAATCAAAAATATAAACCAGCTTACCGCTTTATGCGGGGAGTTGCTCGAAGCAGATTGTGCTCTCTATAACAGAATCGAGGATGGTATGCTCTGTGCGGTCGGTAATTGGAATGCTCCTCCAGATTTTAAAATAACAGATAAGCCAGATGGTCATATCTGTTATGATGTCGTAAGGCAGAGCGATGAAAGAATATTTGTAGTTTGTGACCTGCCAAATACTAACTACGCAAAGACAGACCCAAATGTAACTAAATATAAATTGCGCACCTATATCGGTTGCCCTGTTAAATTTGACTCAAGACACATTGGCTCATTATGCGTAGTTTATACTAGAGACTTTACCCCAACTGAGGAAGATGAAAAGTTGATTGGAATCATTGCTTCGGCCATAGGGGTAGAAGAGGAGCGTAGAAAGGCAGAGGAGTCGCAAAAACAAGAGCATAATTTATTAAAAACACTTGTAGACAATTTACCAG
>CAZOIE010000028.1:0-10071 GCA_964579905.1 uncultured Planctomycetia bacterium | reverse complement strand
GGGATATGGGGCCCTATATTCTATATTATTGTATATGTATTGCGCCCTTTGATATTCTTTCCGGCCGGGGTACTTTCGGCATCAGCCGGTTTTATCTGGGGATTAAAAGGTTTTATATATTTACTGATTGCAGCTAACATATCCTCAACGGTTGAATTTTTGATAGCCAGATATTATGGCAGAGGTTTAATAGAGAAATTTATAAAGGGCAAGGCACTCAACATAGAGAAGGCTATTGAAAAACATGGATTTGTCACGGTTCTTTTGATTAGGCTTATTCCGAACGTGGCTTGGGATATTCAAAATTTTAGCCTTGGCTTAACAAAGGTTAAATTCAGGGATTATTTCTTGGCTACACTTATTGGGATAATTCCGGGCTCTTTTGCGTTTGTTTATTTTGGCTCTTCCCTAGTAGAGATATTGACCAATCCAAGGAATTTCTGGATGATAATAGTTGCCACCTTAGTTTTTATAGGGGTTTATTTTTTACAGAGGTATCTGAAGGAGAGGCATGGCCACAGGATAGGTTGATGGATCAAGTTCTAATTATATTTGCAAAATACCCGAAGCCCGGACTGGTCAAGACAAGGTTGGCAAAGGATATAGGAAAACAAAATGCTGCTCTTATATACAAACTCTTAGTAGATTTGATATTAACAAGAGTCAGAGATAGGACCTTTAAGAGCCTTATATTTTTATCACAGAGTTTAAGCGCTGGCTTGGGAATGATAAAGAGTTTCATCCTCAAAGAGGAAGAGATTTAGGCCAGAGACTCTCCAATGCGTTTCAATTCGCATTCAAAAATGGGGCAAAAAGGGTTGTTGTCATTGGAAGCGATAGTCCAACAATAGATAAAAAGGTTATTAAAGAAGCCTTTAATAGGCTGGAGGATTCAAGATGTGTTATCGGTCCATCCCCGGATGGAGGCTATTATTTGATAGGCCTTTCTACTTTTTTGCCAGATATTTTCAAAGGTATAAGGTGGAGTTCTAGCGAGGTTTTAGCAAGGACTCAGGACAAGTTGAATGAATTGGATATTAAATTTAAACTCTTAAAGCCTCATATCGACATAGATTCTGTTGACGATCTAAAAAGCCTTAGGCGTATACTGCGAACAAATACAAGGGATAATTTAGATAGGTTGGGAAACATTGTTCGTGTATTGTAAAAAATATAGTCTTATATAAAATAAGTGGTATAATGGCGGTTAGTTTAAGTGGGGTAAAAGGACATGAAATTTAACCATATAGGGCTATTTACCAATAATCCACGCAGGCTTCTTAATTTTTATGAAGGTAAGCTTAAGTTTAAAAAGGTATATCAGACCGAGCTTTCAAAAAAAGTCATAAAGCAGATCTTTGGCATCAACGAAGATTGCTTCATGGCGCGGCTAGTTCTTGATGAAATGCATGTTGAGATATTCTGGCCCAAGAAGAAAAATGTATTAAAAAGCAGGATTCCAAACGCAATAGGTTATAATCATTTCGGGGTATTGGTAAAGAATAAGCAAAGGTATTGCAGGAATCTTCGAGATAAGTACAAGGTTAAGGTCATAGAGGTTGATAGGGGTAATCGTTATATATACTTCATAGAGGATCCTGATAAGAACCTTGTTGAAATAATGGAATAAAAGTAGTTTTAAGAGGAGGGAAATATCAGATGTCAGCGGTAGAAATTTGCTCTGGTGTATACTGGGTTGGGGCTATTGATTGGAATGTAAGAAACTTTCACGGCTATACATACAGCACGAAAAGAGGGACGACCTATAACTCATATTTGATAATGGATGATAATATTACCCTTGTAGATGCTGTATATAAGCCGTTTACCGAAGAGCTGATTGAGAACATAAAAGGTATAGTAGATTTAGAGAAGATAAACTATGTTGTTGTTAACCATGTAGAACCGGACCACACCGGCGCTTTGTTAGAGCTACTTGAACTCTGCCCGAAGGCAAAGGTTGTCTGTAATGCCAAGTGTAGAGATGGGTTGAATAAGTACTATTACGGCAACTGGGACTTTCATATTGTTAAAACAGGCGATAAGTTAAAGCTTGGAAAGAAAACGCTGACATTTCTTGAAGCGCCTATGATTCACTGGCCAGATAGCATGTTTACCTACTGCAAAGAAGAAGAGCTTCTTATGCCTAGCGATGCCTTTGGACAGCATCTTGCAACAAGCGAGAGGTTTGATGATGAGATTGATGAGTCAATTCTTATGGATGAGGTTGCCAAGTACTATGCCAATATACTCTGGCCGTTCGGCTCTTTGATTTTAAGGAAAATAGAGGAGGTTCAGAAATTAAGCATACCTATAAAAATAATTGCCCCAAGCCACGGTATCATATGGCGCAAGGAGCCCTCTAAGGTAATAAATAAATATATATCCTTTGCAAAGAATGAGACAAAGCCAAAGGTGGTAATTGTGTATGAGACGATGTGGAATGCAACCGCTAATATGGCAATTAAGATATCACAGGCAATAGCTGACCAAGGATTAAGTGTCAAACTTTTTGATATAAACAAGGCGGATCGTACAGATGTTATAACCGAGATGCTGGATGCAAAGGGTTTTATCATTGGCTCCTCTACTCATGATATGGATATGCTTCCCAACCTGGCTGGATTCTTGGAATTTCTAAAAGGGTTAAAACCTATAAATAGAGTTGGAGCTTGCTTTGGTTCCTTTGGATGGTCGGGTGGCGCCGTTGCCCATATAGAGAGATTTTTTAAAGAGATGAATGTGGCGATTGTAGAGCCATCGGTTGTGGTTAAATATATGCCCGATGAAGATGAGCTTAAAAAGTGCTATGAATTTGGAAGAAACTTCACAAAGAATATAAAGATTTAGAAAGGAGTAAAATTATGGATAAATATCGTTGTGGTGTATGCGGTTATATTTATGATCCCGAGGCCGGTGATCCTGATAATGGAATAAAGCCAGGGACCGCGTTTGACGCTTTACCTGATGACTGGGTGTGTCCTGAGTGCGGGGTAGATAAGAGCAATTTTGAGAAGGTTTAGGTAATACAGAGTTACATTTATGAAGATACCAATCGAGATAGTCAGTTTTTTCAAAAAACAGCATTTCTTCGTTATATCTACAATTGACAAAAATGGATATCCTCATGCTTCTTGTAAGGATATAGTTCAACTAGGCGAGGATGGAGAGGCTTATCTTCTGGATCTTTACAAAGGAAAGACCTATAAGAATTTAAAGCACAATTCGCATATTAGTATTACAGCTGTTGATGAGCATAAGTTTTTAGGATATTGTCTAAAAGGAAGAGCAAAGATGCTTCAAGTTGATAAACTTGAACCCCATCTTGTAAAGAAGTGGGAAGATAAGATTGCAAATAGGATAACCCATAGATTCCTAAGGAATATACGAGGGGAAAAGGGGCATGATTTACACCCTGAGGCGCGTCTTCCAAGACCCAAATATCTTATATCGGTTAAGGTTTCAAAGATAATAGATTTATCCCCCGGACATTTAAAACAAAAAAGAAACAAATAAGGAAAATTTTTCAAAGATAACATATGCTAAAAAAACTTTATAACTGGGTTATACACTGGTCGAAGACTACCTATGCACAGCTTGCCTTATTTCTAATTGCTTTTAGCGAATCCTCATTTTTTCCCGTTCCCCCCGATGTTTTACTTATAGCTATTGTTTTGGCTCATCCGAAGAAGTGGTTAAGGAGCGCCGTAATATGCTTGCTTGGCTCTGTGATAGGAGGTATATGCGGCTATTTTATAGGTAGGGTGGTATGGGACGTTGTAAGCCCATTTTTTTTCAAGTATGTATTTAGCGAGGATACTTTTTTACATGTTAAGCAGCTATATCAACAGTATGAATTCTGGGCCATATTTACAGCAGGCTTTACCCCAATTCCATATAAGGTATTTACCATAGCCGGCGGAGTGTGCAGAATAAATTTCTCTGTATTCATTGTTGCCTCTGTAATAAGTAGGGGCGCAAGGTTCTTTATGGTAGCCAGTCTTCTTAGAATATTCGGAGAAAAGGTAAAGGTATTTATAGAAAAATACTTTAATCTTTTGACAATACTATTTACCGCGCTTTTAATAGGCGGCTTTTTGGTTATTAAGTATTTCGTAAAACACTGAGTTTTTTGCTTTAAAATTTTTTGCAATCTGTAATTTAAGAGATAAATAGAAAGTTTTTAATGATGACACAAAAGAATATGAAAGTCGCAATGTACTATAGCAACAATGACGTGCGCCTGGAGGATATGAGCGTTCCGGAAATAGGCAGTGGTGAGCTCCTAATACAGGTGGAGGCAAGCGGTCTGTGCGGTACAGATGTTATGGAGTGGTATCGTATACACAGGGTACCCCTTGTACTGGGTCATGAGATTGCAGGTACAATTGTTGAGGCTGGGGATGATGTTAAACGCTATAAGGTGGGTGATAGGGTTTCGGCAAGTCACCATGTACCTTGCGATAAATGCCATTATTGCGTAAGTGGTCATCAAACTGTATGCGAGACTTTGCGCAAGTCAAATTTTGAACCTGGTGGGTTTGCTCAGTATCTAAGACTCCCAGCGATCAATACCGAATACGGCGTTTATCCTCTTAACGATGAAGTCTCCTTTGAAGAGGCTACTTTTATAGAGCCCCTTGCCTGTGTTTTGCGCGGACAGAGGTTTCTAGGAGAACAAAAGGGTAAAACCGTTCTTATAATAGGAAGCGGGATCTCAGGTGTGCTTCATGTGCAGATGTCTCGCCTTAACGGCGCTAAAAGAATATTTACTACCGATCTTGTATCCTATAGGTTGGAAAAAGCCAAGGTGCTTGGCGCCGATGAGACATTTAATGCAAGAGACTATAGCCCTGAGAATCTTGCGAAAAATAACGATGGTCGCTTGGCCGATTTGGTAATTCTATGTAGTGGGGCAAGAGGGGCTCTTGAGCATGCACTGACTTCTCTTGAGAGGGGAGGTACTGTTTTATTTTTTGCTGCATGTGAAAAGGATCTTATGATACCATATCCAATTAACGATATATTCTGGAGAAATGAAGTTACCTTTACCAGTTCCTATGCAGCGACACCGAGCGAGCACATGGAGGCACTTGAATTAATACAAAGCAGGAAAATAAATGTTAAGGATATGATTACACACAGGGTGTCGCTTAACGAGGCAGGAGTTGGTTTTAAGACTGTTGCCGATGCAAAGGAATCATTAAAAGTAATTGTAGAACCACAGAAATTTTAAAAATAGAAAGGGGAGTAAATATGGATTGGGGTATGAAAGATAGATTAGGCAGGGTAATAAAATCGGATGGAAAAACAGTTATGCTTGCCGTTGATCACGGATACTTTTTGGGTCCAATCAGAAAACTCGAAGATATTCGTAAAACCATAGCACCTTTACTTGATTATACCGATGCGCTTATGCTGACAAGGGGAGCGCTACGAAACTGCGTTGATGCAACGGGCAATATACCGGTTGTATTGCGTGTGTCTGGAGGAAATAGCATAGTAGGCAAGGATTTGTCAAACGAGGGCTTGACGGTTTCTATAAAGGATGCGGTACGTCTTAATGTATCCGCTGTAGCGCTTTCCATATATGTGGGCTCTGACCACGAACATCAGACATTGCTAAATTTAACAAAGCTCATTGATGAGGCTAGGGAGTATGGAATTCCTGTACTTGCCGTTACTGCTGTAGGCAAGGAACTTGCCAAGCGTGATGCACGATACCTATCTCTTTGCTGCCGTATAGCCGCAGAGTTAGGCGCTGATTTCGTAAAGACATATTACTGCGAAGATTTTAAGAAGGTTGTAAAGAGTTGCCCAGTTCCTCTTGTTATTGCTGGTGGGCCAAAGCTTAATACAGAGCTGGATGTATTCAGGATTGCATATGAGGCAATAAAAAATGGCGCTGCTGGCGTAGATATGGGGCGCAATATTTGGCAATCGGAACGTCCAGTGGCTATGATCAAGGCTATACGTGCTATAGTCCACGAGAATGCTTCCATCAAGAAAGCAAACGAGATATTTAAGAAAAAGCAGTAATCGCTTATCCTTATTAAGCAATATTCGTTTTTAGTTCAGTATGTCATTTCTTATCAAACTATACCTTCACCTTGTCTAAAGTACGACATAAATGCCTAAGAAGAAAGTTGTCATAGTAGCGGCCGTTGTTATTTTAGCAGCGATTTTCATAAAGGGCAGGATAGTGCCCATATTTGAAAATGTTGCAGGTGTTTATGTTGCCGAAGCAAAAAAACAGCCCATCTTTCAAACCAACTCTTTTGTAGGATATATAAAAGCGCTAGAACAGCACAGAGTATTTTCCAAGGTTAGCGGCACAATAAAAGAGAGGTTTAAAGAAGAGGGTGATTTTGTTAAGGAAGGTGACATTTTGATATATATAGATCAGGGTGAGTTGGGGTTTAGATTTGAGTTGGTTTCTATTATTTGCCCAATGGATGGGTATGTTGAAAAGGTATATGTCGATAAGCTTGATAATGTACATAACAATGAACCGCTTTTAGATATATCGCGCATTGAATTTGTAAAGGCAAAAATTGATATGCTGGGTAAGTACCTGCCGTCAATTTTTGTTGGTCAGGATGTGTATCTTGAAATAGATAGCTATCCAGATAAAAGAATCTTTGGAAATATCTCTTTAATAAGTCCGCATATAAATACTCGCACCCAGACATTCACAGCTGAGGTTATGGTTAATAATGAAGATCGTTTGCTTAAACCGGGCATGTTTACTAGAGTTATGATACCTGTTATCAAGAAAAAAGATGTTTTGGCTATCCCAAAGGAGTATATAACCGAGGAAGCAAATTCTAAATATGTTTTTATAGTAGAAAAAAAAAGGATTTCTAAGCATAAGGTAGAGATAGGGGTTATTGGGGATAGAAGGATAGAGATATTAGATGGGATTAAAAAAGGAGCATTTGTTGCAAAAAGTGTGGGCAAAAATAAACTAGGAGACGAAGATAGAATTTTTGTGGTAACGGATGGTTCCTACAATTAAGAAACGTACAGAAAAAAGACTTTTGATTTTTAGATTATAGAATTATAATTTCAATAAAAGAAGTTATATTAATTCGAAGATTAATACAGCCAATTGCCTATGAAGAAGGGATTTTGTTACTTTTTAGCAATATGTTTATTGATTTCTCTGCTTGATGGTTTTTTAACATCTTATGCCATGGCAGTAGAAGAAGATTTTTGGGGAGGACCCACAACTCCCTTCACCAAACCTACCGACCCTGAAGTTATAAATAATTGGGGCACACCACTGCAGAGGAAATTTTCTAGAGTAGTTACACATGCCATATATGACTCTGTATGGAATATGAAGGAATGGAACGAATTTGGCGCAGAGCATAATTTCAGTGCCTTTATGAAGAGTGATCCCTTTGACCAAAGATATCCACAGTCTGTACAGATTCTAGAACCTGACGATCCAAGCACAAGCCCGCCTAAAACAAAAGAAAATTTCTATATGTCTCCAAGTAGACCATTTAAGAGATTTATAGATAAACTCCATGTGCAGAACAATCTTATAACCGGAGGCGTAGACTGTGATTTATCGGATATTAGGGACAGTTGGTGGTTAAGGTTTTATTCCGATGTTTACTGGCGTCCAGGGAAAATAAATCTGCAATCCGAGAATGGACGTAAATATGTCATACATTATGCGCTGGCACAAGTAGCGGCGGGTTGCGATACAGTATGGTACTATAGAAGACTACTAGATGCAAATAAGCAATCCCCGTTTTCTCTTCAGAACTGGGCAGCGCTTATTAAGGAGACAAAGGATTATGTTCAGAGAGCATACGGCAGGGATATACTCGTAAGCGGTATAGGAGCCTATAATAAATACGTAGACTATCAGGTAGATCCCTTAATTGAATATTTCTATTGCCCAAATAACAACCCGTATGAAGGACGACCTATGTTTTTAACAAAAAAGGGTGTTCCGTATCAAGATATTTCTAATAGAGCGGGTTTTTCCAAGGTCTACCATTTAGATTGTTCTCAAAGTAAGCTTTCCTATTTACACATGATAACCTTTAGCAGAGGAATTTCTCCAAGGGATAGTTTTCGAAGTGGTGCATGGGCACAAGAAGATCTTAAGGCGGCGGGGTTTAAATATTCAGGTCCCAAGGGAGATGGTACTACCTATGGAATTCCAATACTCGCATTTGTAGATTGGCCCACGCCTTTGTCAGATCTTACCACAAATATACCAGAGGAAGAGCAAATGAACTTCTTCTATGGCATGGTTCCAGAGATGATGGCGGTTGGATGGCGATTCTGTTTTCCTCTAAGTACCTATCTGCGGAAGGAAAATGGTACAGGGGCGCTAATGATGGATGTTGGAGAAATTTTGAATGGAGAATCTCAGGAAAGCCAGGCGGCTAAGACCAGCATATATTATAAGTTGCGCAAATTGATCGATTTTTATAATTACCATTCTTCATTTTATCAGCAGCAGGTAGTGCAGTGGAATGAAGACCCTGTAGAGCATGATTTAAAGAAGATACATGCGGTCGATGTCACTATGACAAATGTTAAAAATATATCCTATGTGGTTAATGAATATAGAGATAAGCCCTTTTTACTGTCCGTACACCTTATAAATCACTATTATAAGGACTATGCCATACAGGAACAGGCTGATTTCTACATAGAGGTGCCGATTAAGTTTAAACCCCTAAGCGTTGGCATGGTTTCCCCAGATAGCATAGATTATAAAGAGGCCAAACAGCTAAGCTTTTCCTATAATACTGGTAATGTTACGATTCGGATCCCAAACATTACTTATTATAATCTTATTTTAATAGAAGGTAGGCCATTTACGCCTACTGAAGAAAAGGAAGCCTTTTCGATAGCAAATTATTTAAGCACACCGGAAAGTAAATCAGAAGGCGCTTTTTCATCAGGATCTATTGTAGATAGCATAGATTCTAAAGGATCTGAAATCTTTAATTACCTATCTAATGATCAAATCTCTACCGATTAGCTATTCCAACTAGCCCCTACATTTTACTTTTAGTCAGAATTTACATCTTCTCACTTCGCATACTTCAAAATTAAATTTTAGCAAAATTACTTTTTGGATATTTTGTGCTTTTCCGACGACAAAATGCCATATTATATAGGAAATATATTGCTAATATTCATTAATAAATAATTATTAAAAAAGTTCTTGCTAAAATTTACAATTCATGCTATAAATGCAAACTATGAATAATAAGTATTAACGATTGTTAAAATCAATATTCTAAAGGGGGATTAGAATGGCGAATAAAAAAATGTTGAGGGTGGAAGAGGTAGCAAAGTTGTTTGGCCTATCCAAGGCAAGCATAAATCATTATATCAATATGGGCCTAATTGAGGTGTCTTTGCGAAAAGGTAACAAGCGTTTCTTTGAGGTCAACACTGCCAATGCTCGCTTGAAACTCATTCGCAGTCTTCAAGAAAAGGGTTTCCTGCTTAGGCAGATCAAAGAAAAGGTAAGTCAAAAGAATAAAACAAATAAGAAGAGTGGAAAGAGGAGATAGTATTTAGTCTAATGAAAAACGTAAACCTATTTAAGAAATCCCTACTTCCAAACCTAAAGAATTTTTTAGGTGGTATGGGAGTTGTTGTGGGTGTTGATATAGGTTTTTCGACTCTTAAGATAGTAGAAATTAAACGGTCAAAGGGTGAGCTTACGTTAAATAATTATATTTTTGCTGTTATCCCCCATGCTGCAAGAAATGACGAGGCACAGCGTAGAGAGTTTATAGTTAAGACGTTAAAAGAGGCAAAAAAAGAAGGTAAGCTTACTGCTCAGGGAGGGTTTTTGGTCTTGGGCGGCAAGGAGGTTAATGTTCTGTCTCTGTCGGTACCAAAGGTGGCTCAGAAAGATTTAAAGAGCGCCATTACCATAGAGATTAAAAAGCAGCTTCCTTTTGATCCAAAAAAGGCCTATTTTGAATATCAGGTTTCATCCGAGTTTTCTGATAAAGGCGGACCTAAGCTACAAATAGTAGTCGCCATAGCTCAAAGGCTTAAAGGCTTGTAGTAAATAAG
>CAZOIE010000027.1:0-10228 GCA_964579905.1 uncultured Planctomycetia bacterium | reverse complement strand
TGGAGGTATTAAGTGAATTTTGAAGATTTATTAAAACAGGTTACTCCAAGACTAAAGGCAATAACAAGAAGGCTTGATGGTAGGTATACGGCTTTTGATGATGATGACCTTTACCAAGAGGCCATACTGCATCTTTGGAAGAAGTTTAACAAAAATGAGCTATTCGACAAAACCGAAAGCTATATCCTTCAGGGATGCCTGTTCTTTTTGCAAAATTATATACGTAAGATTCATAAGGCGGTTGATAGAAACTCAATAAGATTGGATGCTCATCTAGCAGGTTCAGATTGTTCTCTGGAGGATATATTTTTACCTGCCAGCAAAGAAGAAAGATCTGTAGATTTACTGGTTCAGGATGTGGAGAATGTTCTTAACAAGAGAGAAAAGAAGGTCCTATTCTTAAGCTTGGAGGGATTGACTAAGAGGGAGATAGGTAAGAGGTTGGGCGTTTCACATGTAATGGTTATGAAAATCGAGAAAGGCCTACGCACAAAATGTGAAAGGCTTAAGAAGGGATTTGTTTTAAACTAAGGTTACCAAATAGCAAGGTTATTTACTTGTAGTTATAGTTGTTAGAAAAAAGCACAGTGTAGTGGACAGATATTTTTTTATATCCAGCACGGAGCTGGAGTTAGGACGCAGGCGTTTTAAGAAAAGAACGCCTTTTTTATTTTTGAGAACTTAAAAAATGGAGAGTGTCATGAGATTAATAAAGAGGTTGCTTGGTTGTTTGGTTATTCTTGCGTTCTTTTGTGTTTTTGGAGAGGTGTTTGCTGAGGAGGGGATGTTGAATAAAGCAGGAGTTGAGGCCTCAGGTACACTGGATTATTATTCTAAGTATGTATGGCGCGGATTTCTTCTGGATAGTGATTCTGTAATTCAGTATGGATTTGATCTGAGTAAATATGGCCTGACCCTATCCTTTTGGGGTAGTCAGGATGTGGAAAATGACGATGCTTTAGATTCTGATGAGCTGGATTATATAGTTGACTATACCAAGGAGTTTGAGAATGTCAGCCTGTCATTAGGCCATACTTATTATGACTTTCCTGAGACCGATACAACAAGCAAGGAGTTTTACATAGGAACAACTTTGCCTAATATGCTTCTTGGTCCAACACTTGCATACTACCACGACTATGGTGATGAGTCTGACGGCGGAGGAGACGGAGATTATATTGTCTTAGAGGTTTCTCACAGCTTTGGCTTAGCCGAGGATTCAAGTGCAAGTTTTGATTTAGGAGGGCATGTAGGTTATAACGATGGGTTGTTTATTAATGGAGAGGGTGGGGATTACCTCGTTAGTGTAGGGTTTACTATTCCCTTAACAGAGAACTTGTCATTTGTCCCGAATGCTAATTATTCTATTCCTTTTGGTGATGTTGAGGACGTCGATGATGGTAATCAGGATGATGAGTTTTATGGTGGGTTTAGCTTAGGATATGATTTCTAAAACAAAGGAGGGTTAAATGGAGCTAATTAATTCTATGCAGGTTGGGATAAATACATTATGGGTTCTAATAGCAGCCTTTTTCGTTTTTTTTATGCAGGCTGGATTTGGAATGGTAGAAGCTGGATTCATAAGGGCTAAGAATACATGTAACATCCTAACAAAAAATTTCCTTGATTTCTGTATGGCGTCTCTAGGATTTTTCATCTTTGGATATGCAATTATGTTTGGCTCGGGTAATGATTTTTTGGGGTTTAATGGGTGGTTTCTGATAGGGGCGAAGTCAGGAGCAGGTATTCCATTATATGCATTCTGGTTGTTTCAGGCCGCATTCTGTGGAGCAGCTGCAACTATCGTAGCAGGTGGCATGGCAGAGAGAATGAAGTTTATCTCTTATCTTATTTACTCTTTTGTAATCTCTGCTTTTATATACCCGATAGTTGGGCACTGGATATGGGGAGGTGGATGGCTTGCTAAGCTAAATTTTGCTGATTTTGCTGGTTCAACTGTTGTACATGCGGTAGGGGGATTTGCTGCATTAATTGGAACTATTATACTTAAGCCCAGAATTGGAAAGTACAATGCTGATGGAAGTGCAAATATAATTGCTGGACATTCAATACCCCTTGCTTCATTAGGCGTGTTTATTTTATGGTTTGGGTGGTTTGGGTTTAATCCTGGCTCAACATTAGAGGTTGGAGATGGTAGTCTTATATCAAGGGTAGCTATAAATACAAATATTGCCGCTGCAGCCGGCGGGATTCTTGCGATGGTAATGGTTTGGAGAATGTTTGGAAAGCCTGATCTTTCCATGGCAATGAATGGTGCACTTGCAGGACTTGTTGCAATAACAGCCCCATGTGCATTCGTTGAGCCATGGGCAGCGATTGTAATTGGTGCGATAGGAGGGATAATTGTTGTACTTGGTGTAGTTCTGCTGGATAGGTTGCGGATAGATGACCCTGTGGGAGCGGTTCCTGTTCATGGTTTTAACGGTATATGGGGAACTCTCTCTATAGGATTATTTGGCCAAAAAGCACTGGGCTTAGCCAATGATGGATTGTTTTATGGAGGAGGTTTAAGTCAGCTTGGCATACAACTTTTGGGTGCAGTATCTGTAGTAGGATTTGTTCTGGTTAGTATGGGGATAGTGTTTAAAATTATAGATGTAACTATTGGTCTTAGGGTGTCCAGAGAAGAGGAGTTAAAGGGCTTAGATATCGGAGAACATGGTATGGAATCTTATGCAGGGTTCCAGGTTTTTACAACGCAATAGTATGTATGGAGGTGAAAAATGAAGCTTATTATAGCAATGATTCAGCCACATAAACTTTCAGATGTTAAGAAGGCTCTATATGGTGCCGAGGTTTATAAAATGACCGTAACAAATGCCCTGGGGTGCGGGCAACAAAAAGGTTATACGGAAACCTATAGAGGGGTTATACACGACATAAATCTTCTTAAGAAAATAAGGCTTGAGATTGCAGTAAATGAAGATTTTGTAGAACCGACAGTTGATGCCATCATAAAGGGAGCTAGAACAGGAGGAATTGGCGATGGTAAGATATTTATCCTGGAGTTACCGGAGTGTATAAGGATTAGGACTAGAGAAAGTGGGTATGTGGCTGTAGGCTGAAAAATAATGGTTACCAAAGTTGGTAATTAATTACTTGTAATATTGAATGATTAAAATATAGGCACGTTGTGGTGCCGGATTAAACAAAGGAACGAGGGCGTTCTTAGGAGCGCCTTTTTTATTTGGAATAAAACCGTGAAAGGAGAGACAAAATGGCTAAAAGAACAAAACAGGATATTTTAAAGATGGTAAAGGAGAACGATGTTAAATTTATAAGGCTCTGGTTTACCGATGTTTTAGGACAGGTGAAAAGCTTTGCTATTACCGATAATGAGCTTGAGAATGCCCTCACAAGCGGTATGGGGTTTGATGGCTCATCAATAACAGGTTATCAGGACATAGAGGAATCCGACATGATAGCTATGCCTGATCCAGACACATTTACAATACTTCCTTGGAGGCCAAAGGAAAAAGCGGTCGCTAGGATGATTTGCGATGTACTGAACCCAGACAAGACCCCATATGAGGGAGACCCACGCTATGTTTTAAAGAGAGCTCTAAAGAGAGCAAAGGACATGGGGTTTGATCACTTTTATCTTGGGCCGGAGCTTGAGTTTTTCTATTTTAAGAATAGTAGTTCTACAGATATTCTGGATAAGGGTGGTTACTTTGATCTTACCACATTGGATGAGGCTAGTGATTTAAGAAGAGAGACCGTTTTAGCGCTTGAGAAGATGGGTATTCATATTGAATACTCTCACCACGAGGTTGCTCCCTCACAGCATGAGGTTGATATGCGTTATACCGATGCTTTAAAGATGGCAGATAACGTTATAACATATAGGGTTGCGGTTAAGGAGATTGCAAGTAAGTTTGGTGTATATGCCACCTTTATGCCAAAACCCATATTCGGTGAGAATGGAAGTGGTATGCATACACATCAATCGTTGTTTAAAGGAAGCAAGAATGCATTTTTTGACGCAAAGTCAAAGGATAATCTCTCAGAGGTTGCACATAATTATATTGCAGGTTTACTTAAGCACGCGAAGGAGATATGCTCAATCTTTGCGCAAACAACAAACTCCTATAAGAGATTGGTTCCCGGATATGAAGCGCCTGTATACATAGCTTGGAGCAGAAGGAATAGAAGTGCTTTAATAAGGGTTCCGCAGTACCATCCGGGACAGGAAAAGGCAACAAGGTGTGAATTCAGGGCATGCGATCCTGCATGTAATCCTTATCTTACCTTTGCTGCGATGTTGCAAGCAGGCCTAGAGGGCATAGAGAAAAAATACAAGGCACCATCTCCTATGGAGCAGAATCTTTACCATTTATCGGACTCAGAGAGAAAGAAAAAAGGTATTGAAACTCTTCCAGATAGTTTGGGCTATGCCGTATCCATAGCTGAAGAGAGTAAGCTAGTTAAGAAAACCCTGGGAGATCATATCTTTCCGAGATTTATTGAGCTTAAGAAAAGAGAATGGAATGACTACAGGATACAGGTTCCTCAGTATGAGCTTGATAAGTATTTGTCGATAGTTTAACAAAGACACAAAGCAGGAATATTGATTTTAACCAATGATGCCTAAATTTTGAGCAAAAGATGATTACAATCTTAGTTTTAGATGATGAGAGAAAGGTTGTTGGATTGCTCTCAGAGGTGCTGAAAAAAGAAGGCTACTCTATTTTTAATGAGCCTGAGAGTGAAGGGTTGATTAAGATAATAAAGAAGGAAGATATTCAGGCAGGGTTAGTTTCAGACAAAAAGATTTTAGAGATAGAAGATTCCCTTATGAGAGAGAAAAATGGTATACTCTATAAGAGTCTTCTTGATGAAGTGGAAAGACCTTTATTGGAGTCGGTTTTAGAGAAGACCGAGGGGAATCAATTAAAGGCAGCGAAGATTCTGGGAATTAACAGAAATACTCTAAGGTCTAAGATTCAAAAGCTTGATATAGATGTAAGCAGATGGAGAAGTTAATAGAATGCAAAAGATAGTTCACGCGCCAAAGGTTCCCCTTACGGGAACAGGGCCCTCCCTACGGGAGGCACAGGGCCTTTATGATCCGCGGTTTGAGCATGATTCCTGCGGGGTTGGCTTTGTCTGTAATATTAATGGAGATAAGTCCAACCTCATTGTAAGGCAGGGCATGGAGGTGCTACGTCGTTTGTCACACCGCGGTGCCGTGGGTGCTGATCCAGATACCGGTGATGGGGCAGGGTTATTAATTCAAATTCCTCATGAATTTTTTGTTGAGGTTGCCAAAGCCGAGAAAATTGACTTACCGGATATCGGTGAATATGCAACTGGGATGGTATTTCTACCTACTGATTCTAGAGAGCGAGAGTTTTGTAAAGGTGTATTTGCAGATATAGTAAGAGATCATGCTCAAGTTCTACTTGGTTGGCGCAAAGTATCTGTTAATAGTAGTGCAATTGGAAAGACTGCTAGGCAGACCCAGCCTGATATTGAACAGATTTTTATTAGAAAAGGTAATGATATAACTGATCAGCTTAATTTTGAGAGAAAGCTCTATGTAATAAGAAGGCAGATTGAGAATATAATCAAAAGTTCAGGTATACGACAAAAGTCACATTTCTACATTACGAATATATCCTGCCGTACGTTCAGCTATAAAGGACTCTTAATGTCTCATCAACTAGAAGATTTCTTCCTTGATTTAAAGGATAAGAGACTTAAGAGCGCATTGTGCCTTGTACATTCACGCTATAGCACAAATACCTTCCCAACATGGGACCTTGCACAGCCTTTCAGATTTATTTCTCATAACGGTGAAATTAACACCCTGCGGGGCAACATAAACTGGATGAGGGCAAAGGAAGGTCTTTTAAGTAGCTCTTTGTTCGGTGCCGATATTGAAAAGCTTAAGCCTATTATTACACCAGACCAGAGCGATTCAGCGAGCATTGACAACGTTTTTGAGCTTCTTGATTTATCGGGAAGGACTTTGCCTCATGCTATGGCTATGTTAATACCCTCGGCCTGGGAACATGATAGACTTATGGATAAGAATTTACGAAATTTCTATCAGTACCATACATGTTTAATGGAACCCTGGGATGGTCCTGCAAGTATAGCTTTTACTGATGGTGCGAACATAGGTGCAGTTTTAGATAGAAATGGTCTTAGGCCTGCCAGATACATCGTTACTAAAGATAATTTTGTTGTTATGGCTTCTGAAGTAGGCGTACTTGATATTCAGCCGGAGAACATTAAATATTCAGGAAGAATTGAGCCGGGTAAGATTCTATATATAGACACAAAGGAATCCAGAATAATTTCTGATGAAGAGGTAAAACAAGGTTTAGCTAGTCAAAGGCCATATGGAGATTGGCTTAAGAACAATCTTGTAAATTTACAAGATTTATCTAAGTTCAGGAAAGAAAAAGAGGAATCCGAGGATCTTGTTAGAAGGCTAAAGATATTTGGCTATACGCGCGAGGATTTGAAGGTCATCATTAAACCGATGGCAGAAAATGGTACTGAGCCAATTGGCTCTATGGGCAATGATACTCCACTGGCGGTTTTATCAAAAAGGCCACAGCTACTATATAGCTATTTTAAGCAGCTGTTTGCACAGGTTACAAACCCCGCTATTGATTCTATACGCGAGGAACTTGTAATGAGTCTGGAATGCTATATGGGATCACGCAGCAATCTCTTAGATGAAACACCCAGGCATTGCCATAAGGTAAGGTTGATGCAGCCAATTCTCACGAATGAGGAGCTCGAGAAGATACGCAACATCGATGAAAAAGGTTTTAAGACAAAAGCAATTTCAGTTTTGTTTAAGGTTAGCGATGATAAGGATTTTTTGAGAGCACTTGATAGGATAGGTAAAGAAGCAGAGTCCGCTATAAAGGAAGGATATACTTTTATAATTCTTAGCGATAGAGGGGTTAATGAAGGTTACGGCGCTGTTCCAATGTTGTTGGCAGCAGGTGCTGTGCATCAGTATTTGGTAAAGAAGGCTTGCAGGAGCCAGATAGCCTTGATTATTGAAAGTGCTGAGCCAAGGGAGGTGCATCATTTTGCCGTATTATTTGGGTTTGGTGCAGGTTGCATCAATCCATACCTTGCTTATGAGGCGATAGGTAATCTTATAGACCAGGGTGAATTGGAGCTTGATTTAAAAACGGCTCAGAAGAATTACATAAAGGCCTTAAACAAGGGTATTTTGAAAATTCTTTCGAAGATGGGTATCTCTACACTGCAGAGTTACAGGGGAGCCCAGATATTTGAGGCATTGGGAATTGGTAATGAACTGATCGATAGGTGTTTTGCAGGTACAGTATCTCGAATCGGAGGCATAGGTTTTAATGAGGTTAGAGAAGAGACCATTCTACGTCATAGAGAGGCTTATCTAAATGGGTCTTTATTGAATACAGGAGGAGTGTATCAGTGGAAAAGAGACGGAGAGTCTCATTTATGGAACCCGCAGACAATTGCAGTATTACAGGATGCAACCAGAAATAATGATTATGGGCGCTTTAAAGAGTTCTCAAAATTGATCAATGATCAATCCAGTAATCCGACAACACTAAGAAGCCTTCTTAGGTTTAGGAAAACCAGTTCAATATCTATTGAGGAGGTTGAGAGCGTTGATAATATATTCACTCGGTTTGCAACAGGGGCTATGAGCTATGGCTCTATATCACGAGGCGCTCATGAATCCTTGGCTATTGCAATGAACAGAATTAAAGGTAAATCAAACACAGGTGAAGGGGGAGAGGATCCTGAGCGTTTTATAAGCCTACCAAACAAAGACTCAGCCAGAAGCGCCATTAAGCAGGTTGCATCAGGACGTTTTGGTGTAACTACAAATTACCTGAGTAATGCAGATGAGCTCCAGATAAAGATTGCCCAGGGGGCAAAACCAGGCGAAGGTGGTCAGCTTCCAGGTCACAAGGTTAGTGTTACTATCGCAAAGACACGCTATACAACCCCGGGTGTTACATTAATTTCACCGCCACCGCATCATGATATCTATTCTATAGAGGATCTGGCGCAACTTATATTTGACTTAAAGAATACAAACCCAAATGCCAGGATCAGCGTTAAGTTGGTATCTGAGATTGGTGTAGGTACAATTGCAGCAGGGGTTGCTAAAGGGCATGCGGATATGATTCTAATCTCCGGTGGTGATGGTGGTACAGGGGCATCACCCAGGAGCTCCATTATGCATGCTGGTCTTCCTTGGGAGCTCGGGCTTTCCGAGACGCATCAAACTTTAGTATTGAATGATCTTCGCTCAAGAGTCAAGCTGCAGACCGATGGGCAGCTGCGAACAGGACGCGATGTTGCGATAGCCGCTCTTTTGGGTGCTGAGGAGTATGGTTTTTGTACGGCCGGTTTGATCGTTATGGGATGCGTTATGCTCAGGCATTGCCATTTGAACAATTGCTCAGTTGGTGTTGCCACACAAGATGATTTGCTCGAAAAGAGATTTAAGGGCCGTCCTGAAAACGTAGTTAATTATTTTTATTTTGTTGCGCAGGAGCTTCGTGAAATTATGGCACAGCTTGGTGTAAGAAGTATTGATGAGATGGTTGGACGCGTTGACTTGCTTGAGGTAGATAAAGATATTTTACCATGGAAGGCAAAGGGGATTGATTATTCTAAGATTTTATATAGACCTAAAGTTCCTGCTCAAGTAGGTACACGTTGCACAAAAAATCAGGAGCATGCAATAGAGGATGTATTAGATAAGAAGCTTATTGAGTTTTCAAAACCTGCTTTGGATAATTCTACTGAAGTAAAAGAAAAAATAGGAATTAAAAATGTCAATAGAACCACCGGCGCAATGTTAAGTGGAAAGCTTTGCAAGCTCCACGGCGAAAGAGGACTAGTAGAAGATACGATTAATTTTAAGTTTAATGGTATTGCTGGTCAGAGTTTTGGGGCATGGCTATCAAAGGGTATAACCTTTGAGCTTGAGGGAATGGCAAACGATTATATTGGAAAGGGTATTTCAGGAGGGAAGATAATCGTTTATCCTGATGAAAAGTCTGACATTGTATCGCAAAAAAATATTATTATTGGCAATACAACTTTCTATGGTGCGATAGCGGGTGAGGCGTATATTCGTGGGATGGCAGGTGAGAGATTCTGTATCAGGAACTCCGGTCTTTATGCAGTTTGTGAAGGTGTAGGGGATCATGGATGTGAGTATATGACAGGAGGAAGGATTGTTGTGCTAGGGCAAACTGGTCGGAACTTTGCTGCCGGTATGAGTGGAGGAATCGCATATATCTACGATCACGATAAAACCTTTGCAAACAGATGCAACATGGATATGGTTGAACTTGAAGGGATTGATAATGAGGATACAAAGATAATCAAGACGTTAATTGCCAATCATTTCAAATATACAAAAAGCACATTAGCTAAAGAGATTCTGGATAATTTTACAGATGAGATCAAGAAGTTTGTTAAGGTAATGCCCGTTGAGTACAAGAGGGTTTTAGAGGGAAAGTCAGTAGAAGAGGATCTAGATCTTACAGAGGCACTTGATGGTTAATTTTGCGAGGGTTTCAAATGGGTGATCCAAAGGGATTTTTGAAGTTTAAAAGGAAAGACACAAAATACAGAAGCGTTTGTGAGCGCGTAAGGGATTATTGCGATGTTTCACTTATGCGAAGCGAGTTACATTCGCAGGAACAGGCATCGCGCTGTATGGATTGCGGCGTACCCTTTTGCCATTGGGCCTGTCCTATTGGAAACTATATCCCTGAGTGGAATGATTTGATGTTTCATAAGCAATGGAAGAGGGCCTTTGAAATTCTAGATGCAACCAATAATCTTCCGGAGATCACAGGCAGGGTTTGTCCTGCTACATGTGAACATGCGTGTGTGTTAGGCATTAACGATGATGCAGTAACTATTCGTGAAAATGAACTTGGGGTTATTGAATATGCATTTAAGAAAGACCTAGTGAAACCTACCTCTCCCAAGGTAAGAACTAAGAAGAAGGTTGCAATTATAGGTTCTGGTCCTGCAGGGCTTGCATGTGGTGATCAGTTAAATAAGGCAGGTCACAGTGTAGTAATATTTGAGAAAGATGATAAGATTGGTGGAATCCTGCGTTACGGAATTCCGGACTTTAAACTTGAGAAAAGTATACTTGATAGAAGATTAGATATCTTTAAGAAAGAGAATATTGAGTTTAAAACAAATACCA
>CAZOIE010000026.1:2514-10296 GCA_964579905.1 uncultured Planctomycetia bacterium | reverse complement strand
GATGTTTTTTCCTTATGAGCCTATACAAATCATCCGAACTAAGATGCTGTTCAATATTTAAGAATTCCTCTAGTATCTTAAAGCGCTGAATAGATGACTTAAGGCCATTTTTATTTAGAAACTCTTCAAAAATCTTTTTCGTGTTCTTCATTTTTCATCCTCACAATATTGAAAATGATTTTCAATATCATACCACAATACTTACAGTTGTCAACAATTTAATTATTAAATAATAAGAGGGAAGGTTTTACTTCTTGTTTACTAGGAGGATTAAGAAAACAATGAAGTTTAACAAGAATAAAGCGAAGCAGGTCTTGGTTATACCCAATATCGGTATAAAGAAAATGCTTATAAAGAGTGCTCCAATGCATGCACCTATTAAATCAAGGCTGTATATCATTCCTGCTGTTTTACCTAGGCCCTCTTTACTCTCTGGTAGACAGATCTTATTGGCCAAGGGAAATTGAACTCCGCCTATAAAACCCGCTATAACAGGAAGAAAGGCAAAAATAACATTTGAGCCTATCCAGTCAAGGATATGTATTCTAGTCTTTGTTAATGTCCAAAAAAGTACGGGCAAAACCAATGGATAGGCGCAAATTGCAAGTTGTATGACTAGAAATAATTTTTTATCATTGCGAATTTTATCAATATTCCTGGTAATCAACAATCCTCCTAGCACAAGCCCAATCATGAATGAGCTGAGTATAAGTCCAAGCTTATAGTACAAGAAACCATAAATTATTTGAAAGGATATAAGCACTATTATCTGAAAAGCCATCTCAGATATCCCTGTCGTCATAATAGAAATTAGGTATGGTTTTTTACTGGAAGTCTTTATTTTGTAAAAACCAAACAAAAATAAGCCTACTATAAAGATAAAAAAGATAGTCCAGATTCTTGGCTCGGTTGTAGATTCCAATACCTTTTTAAACCCAGAATTCAAATATGTAGTCCAGAGTATTATATTGTAAAAATAACAGACGGGCTTGAAGTCTAAATTCACTGGGGTTGAACTTTGTCCTTTCAACCTGTTCTCTATATATGAAACTCTTTCAGAAGACATCCTTGAAACCAGATAGTATTCCCGTACAAACCTAATATCAATACCCCAAGTTTCTATTCTTCTTGAAAGCGCTTCATAGTTATACGTCAGGATTCCCTCTTTATTCGAACTTAAAAAATAAGCTGTATCTCCAGGTATTACCTTTACATCTTCAAAAACGCTACGCAGGGTTTTATGTATACAGCTCAAAAAATCTTTTAACTCCCTGCCTATATAGTTCTCAGCAGAAGTTAGCCCAAACGAAACTATCCCCCCATCAGAAAGTACAGCCCTTAACTCCTTAAAAAACTCCTGTGTATATAACCTATTAATTCCTGCCGTAGAAGGCTCAGGCACATTCATTATTATGCAATCATATTTTATATCTGCCTTCTTAATGAAAAACCTGCCATCGATATGCTTTATGTTAACACGGCTATCTTCTAGGATTTCAAGCTCATTCTTCCTTAAATATGTGTTTGCCATCTGGATAATAAGGGGATCCAGTTCTACATAATCTATTCTGTCTACTCCATACTTTAAAATCTCATTTAATACACCTCCTACGCCTCCTCCGACTACTAAAATCTTTCTCGGATTAGGATGCATTAACATGGCAAAGTGAACCTGTTCTTCTGACGATAGTCTATCTGGAACGCTGAATAGGTGCAATCCGTTATCAAAAAATGATATCTGATTTTTTTCTTCTACAACTACAACATTACCATATATAGAATTTTCGGAGTCTAGTAACTGGTATGGTTTCCATTGAAGCTTAACTAAATCATCGTTGATCGAGTTTATCCTGTTTGTGCTAAATAAAAATACAAATGCTAAAATAAGCAGAATATTAAAACCAAATAATATTGTCCTAAGCAGGGTTTGTTTTTCTGATTTTGATAATAAATACACCGATAAGGCCAGATTGAGAGTTGAAAGTACTGCTACAATTGTTAAAGAGTTAAGATATTTGATCAGCACAAGGCTTATTAATAACCCCCCAACGCTTGAGCCTACTGCCTCAAGTATGTAAACATAGCCTACTCCCCTTGCTCCACTGCCAATCGCCTTGCAGTTTAAGGAAAACAAAAACCCAAATATGATACAAATAGGTGCAAGTATCAGAGTTCCAGAAAGTAGCAGGGGAAAAATGCCTATCATCTCAGCAGGGCTTACGCCGAGAATGGGCCTGATAAGTCTAGTTAATACCAGTGTTAGGGGAAATAGTGCGCTAAGAAGGAATTGACAGATAGCGATAGTGAGTACCTTGTTTGAGATTCTATCAACAAAGAGTCCGAGAAGTCCTGAGCCTATAGCTCCAAGAAAAAGCCATAATCCCAAGATAAGACCTATAGATAGTTCATTTCCATGGAAGATAATAAGGAACTCTCTTAAAAGCACCACCTGGGATGCCATACTAGATAAGCCAACTAGAAGTATTGATAGGGTAAGGGTCTTCTTCAATTTAGAAAGGATTATTTTATTGCCAAATTCCTGCTATTTTACTATTGCAATACCTGCAACTTGAACCTTTTAAGCCATTCTTAAGTATGGTATAACCAACCCGCTGAATGACCATTTCATTGCAATTAGGGCAATAGGTATGCTCTGCCTTATGGCCTGGTACGTTACCTATATAAACAAACTTTAATCCCTCTCTTAGGGCTATTTTTCTAGCACTCTCAAGAGTCTCGACAGGGGTTGGATAAAGATTTCTTAATTTATATTGTGGATAAAACCTAGAAAGATGAAGCGGGGTATCAGAGCCAAGGTTCTTGTTTATCCACGCACACATCTGTTTTATTTTTTGCATATCATCGTTTAGCGTTGGAACAACAAGATTGGTTAATTCAAGCCAAACCCCATTATGCTTTAAGATCTTGAGTGTATTAAGCACAGCATCAAGTTCTACCTGACATGTTTCTTTTAAATAATCACGATCAAATCCCTTTAAATCAACATTAGCGGCATCAAGTAGACTGGTCAGATGCATGGCAGGCTTTGGATTTATAAAACCACCAGAGTGGTATAGATTTCTTACGCCCTTCTGCTTGGCAATTCTTGCTGTTTCAACCATATATTCAAAGAATATGGTCGGTTCGGTGTAGGTATAAGCTATAGTCTGACACTTATTCCTAATTGCAAGATCAACTACATCAGAAGGTGATATTTCATGGTTATCCACATCCTCCGGCCTTGACTGGGAGATCTGCCAATTCTGACAGAATTTACACCTTAGATTACAACCTGCGGTAGCTATTGAGAAAGACTTAGTACTTGGTAGGACATGGAATAAAGGTTTTTTCTCGATCGGGTCTATATGAACAGCTGTGAGCAAGCCATATACAGCGCTATAGAGTCTTCCATTTTTTGGCTCCCTTGCTCTACAGAAGCTTCTTGAGCCGTTCATCAATATGCATTTTCTAGGACAAAGTACACATTGAACACTATCTTCATCTATCTTTTCATAAAACATAGCCTCATGCAGGCCAAAGCGTGTCCTGGGTAAATCTGCGTATAATCTATTTGCCCTTAATGAGTCTAGGGTAAGTATGCCCGCACTACAGGCTGCAAGGATACAACCCTTCTTTATAAAATCTCTTCTTGATAACTTACAATCAAATATCTTTTCCATAAAAAATAATAGCTACCCCGCTAGAGATACATCTTAACAGGGTAGCTATAACTTATATTATTTATTCAAATTTTATTACTGTAACTGGACAATCATTTGCTGCCTGCTTTATTGAGTCCTCATTACCAAGATCGGCTCCATCTTTAACCTTTGCAGCATCATCTGCCATTTCAAATACGTCTGGGCATGTATCGGCACAAAGACCACATGAAACACACCCTTCTTCAATCCATACCTTAGCTAGTACCATGTAACCTACCTCCTTCTTTTAATAGATTTTCAACATATTTATCATAAACTCAAATAGAAGTCAATTATCTATTTTTTATAAACCAATTCCATCTATTGTGACATTGCAAACCTTGCACTTTGAATCTACAATATTATTCCCTGAAATATTGAATCCGAATCTGTTTATAACGGTTTTTTTACACCTGTAGCATATGGTATTTTCTCCTGCATCCCCCGGGGAAACATTACCCATATAAACATACCGAAGCCCTGCATTTAAACCGATCTCCATTGCTCTTTTCATCGTCCTTAGAGGTGTAGGTGGCTTATCATTCATTTCGTAATCAGGATGAAACCTGCTTATATGCCAGGGTATCTCTTTACCGATACTTACTAAGAACTCTGCTATATCGATTAGTTCTTCATCAGAGTCATTTTCACCGGGTATAATCAACGTTGTAACCTCAACCCAAATACCAAGCTTTTTCATATGTCTTATAGATCTAAGAACGCCATTAAGGTGGGCTTTGCAATTTTTCCTATAAAACTCTTCTCTAAAAGATTTCAAATCAACGTTCGCAGCATCAAGTATACCCTTTAACATATCTAAAGATTCTATGCTCATATAGCCATTTGTAACAAACACATTATAAATACCCTTTTCTTTTGCAATCTTTCCAATCTCATAGGCATACTCGAAGAATATGGTAGGCTCAGTATAGGTATATGATATGCTATTACATTTATAGGATATGGCCTGATGCACTATTTCCTCAGGGCTAAGTTCATCAGTGCTAACGTTTGTATATCCTCTCTTTCCGACCTGAGATATCTGCCAATTCTGACAAAAATCACACTTGAAATTACACCCTGCTGTTGCTAGTGAATAAGAACTTGATCCGGGTAAGAGGTGATATAGAGGTTTTTTTTCTATGGGATCAACATTTAACGCAATGGGCTTACCGAAGACAATGCTGTAGAGGATTCCGTCTTTATTCTGCCTTACCCCACAAATACCAAAATTACCTTCTTGTATCTTGCAATTGTGGGCACAAAGCTTACAGAGAACGCTATCCGCTTCTAGTTTCTCATATAGAAATGCTTCTTTCATGATATTTAATACAATTTAAAAGATATCTCTATTTTTCACATTATACCATGCACCTATATAATCAATCTAACAAAAATACATATCAAGCCAAAATAAAAGACCCGTGTAGAAATTATCTTACACGGATCTTCTAGATGTCAGATGAAGTTGCTTACTTATAAAACTCTTTCATTTCATCAAGACTCTTTACTTCAACATCCTTAATATGCCCTGCTGTATCAAATGCTGTCATCCTGTTTTTAATAACACCATATATAGCTTCTCTTGCTGGGCCAAGATACTCTCTTGGATCAAACTTGGATGGAGTCTCACTAAATACTTTTCTGATGGCAGCGGTTGCAGCAAGCCTCGTATCTGTATCAACATTGATTTTGTTTATTCCCAAGCCTATCGCCTTATTTAGGCTCTCTAAAGGAACTCCCATTGTATGCTGCATATCTCCACCGTACTTGTTTATCTCATCTATCAGATCCTTGGGCACGCTTGAAGATCCATGAGATACCAAAAAGGTATCAGGAAGCAACTTCCTTGTCTTTTCAATAATATCAAAGGCAAGTTTTGGCTCTGTCTTAAACTTATAAGCACCGTGGGATGTGCCAATAGCTATAGCAAGGGCATCTACTTTGGTCTTATTTACAAAATCAACGGCCTGCTCGGGGTCTGTTAGGTGTATCTGGCCTGAACCAACACCATCCTCAATACCGCCAAGGGTACCAAGCTCTCCCTCGACCGTTACACCAAAAGAGTGCGCATATCCAACAACCTCTTTTGTAACCTTAACGTTGTATTCATACGAAGAGGCTGTTTTACCATCTTCTTCAAGTGAACCATCTATCATAACCGATGTAAAACCGAGCGAAATAGCCTTCTTTATAGTGTCCAGATTATTGCCATGATCAAGGTGCATTGCAATAGGTATATCTGGGTTTAGCTCTGATGCAGCAAGCATGATATGCTTTATGTAATCCATCTCGGCATATTTTAATGCACCACGGCTTGCCTGTATTATAACAGGAGAGGATGTCTCTTTAGCGGCACGTATTATGCCCTGCATCTGCTCCATATTATTTACATTATAAGCTCCTGCCGCAAACGGCTTTCCATCTTTGAATGCCTTAAGCGATGCTTCAAGTATAACTCTCATTGGTACAAGTGCCATTTTCCATTACCTCCATTATTATGTGAGTTTTGAAATTCCAAAATTTATAAAAGTATATATTAAACTATGCAACTATGCAACAGAATTTTATTACGTATTAGATTATTTTATATTGGCAATAACGCTAAATACATTCGGGATAACAATTACAAGAGGATTTTTTACCTCTTTTTTAATAAAAGATATTAGCTTACCCTGGTCTTCAAAGGCAAACAATGGAGTATTTTTAAAAAGACCCCTCTCTTTAGTAATAAATCCAAGCCTTGCAAGCTTTAATGCTTTTGCCACCATATAAGCCCTATGCTCTCCAGCAACACAACCTCTCTTTTGCACCTTTTTAATAAACTTATCTAGGTCGCCAATTCCTTGAAGAGCTTTCTTAAACTTCTTCTCGCCAATTCCCTTTCCAAAACCATCCTCAAGAGACGCAAGGCATAATATAAGACCATTTTTCTTTATTATGGGTCTTCTGGTATTTGTAATATAATTAAAAACTCTCGACGCTTGGTATATGTTGTGAGATTTCTCTTTTTCTAAACCACATATTATAACATCTGCTTTCTTATCCACCTTTAAATCAAAATAGCTACTTGCTAACCTTACCGCATCTTTATAAACCTTATCTACCTTACCTACAAAACACCTCTGCAGCTCACCCTCTACGCCATTGATAATATTTATCGCAAGATCTACTTTAACATTCTTAACAATCTGCCGAAGGGTCTGATTAAAAGGATTACTCCTAACAGATCCCAACCTTACTCTACTATCATCTAGGAACCTTGGATGATGGGTCATGTCAATACATTTTCTGCCAGATAGTCCAATCGCTATTGTCTTTGCTCCGCCGCTAAATCCTGCGTAAAGATGGGGCTCAACCACCCCTATTGAGATAATAAAATTATCTTCAAATAAATTTCTATTAAGAACTATTGGTATCCTCTTCTTGGTAAAACCTATCTTTTTTAAATCTTTTGCCTTTAAGCTATGATTCAAAAAATTAACCTTAGAAAATAATCTTTCCCCGACCAGCTTTTTTATCTTTACATTATTCATAGGCTTATGAAGCCCATTTGCAAATAGCACGGATATATTCTTATCTTTGAATTCCTTAAATCTCAATAGTTCAGTAAGAATTTCCTTTAAATACGCGTGTCTTGTATCATCAGGGGCAACTATAAAAATATTTCGCTTACTGATAAGTTGGAAAATATTGGACTTTTTGACAGCCTTATTAATGATAAAGCTTGGCTTTTCTTTAATAACAGGCCTGTGCCCACGGAGAGGGTGCTTATTACCTAACGTTTTAGCATTAACACCATGGCGTAAAAAAACTTTACTTAGGTTAGTTAGGGATTTATTCATAATAAGGAATCGTGGGTATTAGGTGTATTTATCGGGTATGATGCCAGTTACATCAGAGAGTTTAAGTGTTTTTGCTATATTACATCTAAAATCATTAGTCTCAGGATCAATCTCAGATAAATCAACTATCTTCGTCTGGTCCATTCTGGTTTTTGATTCATCGGAGAATACCTCAATCGTTGGTCTTCTGATTTCATTATTGGCTCTAACTACAATACCGATTTCTTTTGTATCTA
>CAZOIE010000026.1:0-2504 GCA_964579905.1 uncultured Planctomycetia bacterium | reverse complement strand
CAACAATGCTACCAGGTGGATAAACACCTATATGTACAAAAAAGTTCTCTAATAGTTCGGGCTTATAGCCCTTATCTGATAATTTCATAATATCCTGATATACATCTTCATAGCTAACCTCAAGCTTAAGGGCCTTTACAATAAGGCTATCATAATAACATGCCAAAGAGATCAAGCTTGTGGCGGGATTTAGCTCACTCCTCTTTGATGCATCTACACTACTATGTTTTATACATTCAAATGCAACTACCGGGCTAAGCTTACTTACATTCCTTGCCTTAAGTAGCATCTTGGCCACCTGAATCGAATTATCTTGTGCTTGTGCCTCATGGGTATCTTGTGTCTCGTTAGCAGCATCTTTATTTTCTACCAATACACCTGTCTGACGAGCTAGCTCTTCAATCTCATGCAACAGAGCAGACTCGCCGAGTTCTGAGTAAAACTCCTTCTCTACGCTAAGGGAGATTGCTTGGATAAGCGTAAGCGCCATAACGTTAATACTGTGCAAAACTATAGGGTTATCGCGTTTTCTTAAGTTAATAAAAAGAGGAAGTGCACTTTTGTTTCGAATGATAAGTTTCACTATATCTAAGACTGTGCCCCTTGGTCGCTCGGCATTAATAACATGTTCCTTCTTCATGCCGATAAGTAACTCTTGCATGGCTTTTATTGTCTTATTCAACGTATCGCTTGCTAAAACATTAATATCAACCTCTTCCTCTTTCTTTATAGCTATTTTACTAATAGTTATATTTTTAACGCCATAGGAGCTAAGAGCATGCTTGTATCCGCCCTTCTCAAACACCTCTCCCTTTTTAAGAATTAGCACCTCAATAAAACCTACCATCTCTTCTCTTGTAATTCCACTCTTAATAACAATCCTCTCTATGCCGTTTTCGGTTATGTCCAAGATAAACTTCTTCAATGATCCACTAAGTGTATATAACGGTAATTTATCAAACACAATTTCCTTTTTGATAAAACCTATTGCTATCTCAGGGCGAAGGTTAAGTGCGGTTTCAACGCTTGCATATAATATATCCATGGTTCTCTTGGTAATCTTATGATCCTGCCCATAGACAGATCTGGTATTTCGCATAACGGCCAAATTCTGAATTAATTGCTCTACGAACTGGTTTATATTACCGCCTTCATTTGCCATTCTTCTCTAGCCCTTCATCATCTTTGCCATCTTTTTCTAATCTTTCTGTGCCGCCTTTATCATTTTTTTCCGGTACCCCACCACCTTGCTTAGCCTCTTGAGATTTCTCGTTTAGGATATACTGACATATGTCCCTTACCGCTTTACCCTTGTCCTCAGTACCCTTACTTATACACTCCAATGCTTCCTTGGTTCCAATCTCTGAAAGAGTATAAACAACCGTAATCTTAATGTTATCCGCATTAACCCAGAATGGAACACTCTGCAAGAGAAGTTCCCCTAAATACGGGATTGCCTCTTCTGAACCCACCCTCTTTAAAAGCTCTATTGCCTCTATAATTGCACCGCTCTTTGAACTAAATGGATTTTTTGACTGTAATCTCTTTATCAATTTATCTATAAATATCTTATCTCTTAGCGCCACCAAGCCATCTATGGCCATACTCCTAAGTTGTTCGTTCTGTGAGTCAAATCCCATATGAAGTATATCCGCCCCCTGTGGCATAGGCTCTTCTGAGATCGCCTTCATTATCTCAAGCTTCAGTTCTTCTGTATTGTTCATATAGATATCTCTGAGGTATTGCAAAGTTTCATCTGTACCAATCTTATAAAGAAGAGGGCTTATATCAGCAAATGCTTTTTCAGATTTGCCCTCAAGCCAAGTACCGATTTCATTTACCACGCCTTCTCCCATCTTAGACATCACACCAGCAACCCTATTCATTACAAAGGGTAGATTTTTCTGTCTAAACATAGCATCTAGAAACAACCTTATAGAATTTTTGCCTAAAAGCACCATTATCTGGCTCGCTACCTCAAAATCCTCCTTACCCTCTTTCGCTATATCTTTTATTAAACTATTTACAATATCTGGAACACTTAACTTATATATATGCTTCTCAAAAACGCCCTTCTTAAAATCTGCTCCCTCTGAGCCATCCTGTATGTAGTCCTTAGCGAACATCGTTAAGAACTCATCTAAGAAGTTAAACCTACCATGTGAGATCATAACCGGCACCTCATCAAAGAATCTCTCTGTCAAAAATTCAAGATCTTTGACGTTTTCTTCAGTCTTAAGCATTTCAAATACCAATTGGGCAAAATCCAGATTTACCCTTTCTCGGGTAATAGACAGAGTATGCTTTGTTGGTTTTTCCGATACCTTTTGCAAATCCTCTTTAAACTCAGCCACGCTGTTCTCGATACAAAAGTTAATATTATCGTTAAGTTGTGTTATAAACTTATTATGGAAATTGGACTTGGCTAATTCCTTTATGGACTCGATTAAACCAATAGCGGTCTCCCAACCAAGAAGACCTTTATCAAGAAGTAATTTGGTAAG
>CAZOIE010000025.1:1712-10316 GCA_964579905.1 uncultured Planctomycetia bacterium | reverse complement strand
AAGAATAGCATTAAAAAAAATACTAAAAATAAAGGGTATTTTTTCAAGAATCCTCCTAATATTAAATATTTTAAATTTTCTTAAGGCTTATTATTAGTAATATCAGTAATAAGATAAATAGGAAAATTATAGAATTGAGGACACAAGGCTTCCGATAATTGCTTTATAGTCTATCACTTATGAATTTTACAGTCAATAAAATACCCAAAAAAATAAGCGCAGCTTGCTATACTGCGCCATATGTTTAAACACATAAAAACCAATAAATTTAATCCCTTTTACTCCTTCCTATACATATGCTCAACTACGCGACTTGAAACCACATCTATCTGCGTACCTATTGACAATATACAGTTTGCAAGAAATATCTGACCTGTCATATCGTTAATATCTTCAAGCTGCACTATTCTATTTGAAAAACTATCTAACGGCTTATAGTTACCAACATAATTTTTGAATGCTAAAAGTATTAAAGAAAACAGATACTCTCCCATCATATCCTTACACATGTCTCCCATCATACTTGCTAGCGTACAATCTATGTTCTTCTCCGCATCTTGAGGAATCTCCTGCCTCATCAAATATAGGACCCTTGCATAGATAATCCCGTTAATCTCAGCAAGTGCAGCAGAAAGCGTCTCTCTATATTTATCTTTGCTATAGCTGTTCTGTGCAAATTCCAACTCAACCCGCAGGAGCTCTTTTTTTTCAATATCTTCGAACTGTAAAAACGACATAAGGGTTATCCTGTCAAGCTCATGGGCAGCAACAATAGAATCCGCCTGTCTCTGCCTTTCCTTTCTGCTTAATTTTGAATAATAAGCAAGATTATAAAGCCTAATTATAATAAAATAAAACCTTCTAGCAAACTCAGCAATGTACTCATGCGCCTTTTTAAACTTTGCAGTATCTGCTTCAGAAAGGTCGTACTTATTCATCATCTCCTGCTCTACATATTTCGCTAATCTTTCCTTATCAAACACCCTTTTCTTAAGCAGCTCTTCATTATCTACAATATATTCCATTTTGCTATTCCTTTGCTGTTTAATTTCAAAAGTTAAATTATTGCTTGGTGAGTTCTTTTATTTTTCCCTCGATTAACTTCTGATGTTTTGCTTCCTCATTGCTTAAAAACCTAAATACTTCAACAGCCTGAGGATTCTTTAGTTCATTTGCAAACTTCTGATACGCATTGTATGCTGCAACCTCTCTTTCTAGGGCAAGCTTTAATGCCTCAACAGGTCCAATTGGCTCGCTCATAACTTTCTCCTTTATATTAAAAAAATCCTTTTTCCTTTAAGAACTGTTTTGTTAATATTGCTTTATTGCTTTGTTTCGCTATAAGCATATTCTTTACATATTTGCCTATTAAATCAACTTCGATATTAACATGGTCTCCTTTTTTCCTAGTCCCAAGCGTTGTAATATTTAATGTATGCGGTATCAAGTAAACACTGAAAGTGTCGTTACTCTGTTTGGAAACTGTCAAGCTTACTCCATCTACTGTAATGGAGCCCTTAGGTATAATATATTCAGAAAACTCTCCAGGCGGAATCTTTATGTCAAGCTTTGTCTGGGCCTGAGTTTTTGAACAACCCACAATAACACCTATACAATCTATATGACCTGTTACAAAATGTCCACTTAAAAAACTGGATGGTCTAAGTGGTCTTTCTAGATTCACTCTATCTCTTACATTAAGAAGCTTCAAATTTGACTTATCAATAGTCTCCCTTATAACATCGAAACTTAAAGAATCTTTATTAATATCCGTTACGGTCAGGCATACCCCATTTACCGCAATACTATCTCCAATAGAAACACCCTCAGATATCTTGGCTATTTCAACCTCAAGCTCTAGCATATCTTTCTTTTTACTCAGACTCTTAACAACTCCAATTTCTTCTATAATTCCTGTAAACATAATTATTAGAGGTTAATTCTTAGTTATTATTCCGTGTATTAAAATATCGCTTTTAAAACGCTTTATATCTACTTCTGATAGAGAAATTGCATCTTTTACCTTTTCTATTCCCAAGCCATCAACACTTGTAGGCGCAGTCCTTCCTCCGATTATCTTGTTAGCTATAAAGAAATACACCTCATCAACAAGTTTCTCTTTAAAGAAAGATGCGATAGTCTCGCCGCCACCCTCTACTAAAACATGCATTATATTTTTCTTAGCAAGTTTTTTTAAGAAATCTTTTAAATCCACGGCTCCTGCTTTCTTTTTACAAAACATTATGTCTACATTATTTGTTTTTAGAAATTTTTCTACCTTATTATTCCCTTTAAGCGTAGTAACTAGTAAGGATGGACTCAAAAAAACTCTAGAATTTATGGGGGTTCTTAATTTACTATCAAGTATAACCTTAAGGGGTTGTTGCAGATTAGTATTTGACCTATATGTCAATCGTGGATTATCCTTCACCACAGTATTCACACCAACCAAAACCGCATCACAGATTCCTCTTAACTGATTGGAAAAAAAACGTGACTCTTTATTTGTTATCCACTTTGAATTCCCAGTTCTAGTAGCTATCTTACCATCAAGACTGGAAGCAACTTTTATAGTAACATAGGGTAGTTTCTTAGTCATAAATTTGACAAAAGGACGATTTACTTCCTGAAGCTCTTTTTTCATTATCCCTACATCTACCTTGATACCCGATTTCCTCAAAAGCCTAACCCCATTACCATTATTGGCAGGGTTAGGATCAAGCATTCCTACGACAACTCGTTTTATCTCACTTTTGATTATGGCATCTATGCAGGGAGGGGTTTTTCCAAAATGGGAACAAGGTTCAAGGGTAACATATAGGGTTGCGTTACTTAGGCTTTGTTTTTTTCTTTTAGCCTGGTTAATCGCCTCTATCTCTGCGTGCGCAAGGCCTGCTTTTTTATGATAACCCCTTGCGATAATCATTCCTTTCTTCACTATGATACATCCTACTATCGGATTAGGACTAGTTCTCCCGAGACCCTTTAAGGCAAGATTTCTTGCAAGTTGCATGAATTTTTGATCATCTTTTTTTGGCATTTTTTAATTTCTCAACAAATCCATACGGCAACTTTATAGAACCTAAAGAACTTCCAACCTTAGCATCGCCATGGAAGTCGGAACCACCGGTAATAAGCAGGTCGTATTTTTTTGCCATCTCAAGATAGTGCCGGGAATCGCTTTGCGAGTGATCAGAGTGGTAAACCTCAAGGCCTCTAATACCATCATCTACAAAATCTAAAACCAACTCATCGCTTTCTAAGAGCCTTGGATGCGCAAGAATAGGTATTCCGCCTACCTCATCTATCATAGAAATAGCTTCCTTTGGCGAAAGCTGAAAACCTTTTACGTAACAGGGGGACTTATCCCCGATATATTTATTAAAGGCTTCCTTGATATTCGAAACATATCCTTCTTCTAGCATTATCTG
Source organism: uncultured Planctomycetia bacterium (assembly GCA_964579905.1). Lineage (GTDB taxonomy): Bacteria > Omnitrophota > Gorgyraeia > VGKN01 > VGKN01 > CAZOIE01. The sequence goes on along the minus strand of CAZOIE010000025.1, from coordinate 6,885 downwards.
TGCAATATGTAATCTACCAGCAGAACCGCAACCACTCAGTTTAAAAACACTGTTGATATCTATATTCACATTATAATTTTTTAGCCTTTCCACTATCTCTTTGATGCGTTCGACCCTACTCTGACATACATCTTTTATTTGCTTTTTAAACACCTGACTTTCCCAGTCTATCATATAGCCAAGTATATGAACATCTGCATTGTCGGTTTCAGCGCTCAACTCTATAGCCGGAATAAGTTCAATATCATATGACTTTGCTATTTCGAAGGATTCAGCGATTGCATCCACACAATCATGATCTGTAATGGCAATTGCTGAAAGAGAGTTTTTCTTTGCTTCTTCTATAACCTCCTTAGGAGCCCACGTACCGTCGGAAAATTTTGTATGCACATGCAAATCGGCAAATTTATTTGTCTGCATTTTTCAATTCTTCCCTTGAAAGCCTGTCCAATATCCCATTTACAAACTTGCTTGAGTCCTCATCGCCAAACCTCTTAGCAATTTCGACCGCTTCGTTAATAGCTACCTTATGCGGTATATCCTTCATATGCACCAACTCATACGCAGCCAATCTTAAGATATTTCTATCTACAACCGCCATTCGTTTGAGCTGCCAGTTCTTTGCACATTTGGAAATAAGCGTATCAATATCTCCTTTTCTTTTCACAACCCCCTTTACAAGCTTCTCACAGTAATCCTTTACATCACCTGTAACACCTTGGGCTTTCAAAAAATCATCAAACATATCAGAAATAGTACTATTAGTTATATCTATCTGATAGAGAGCCTGCAAAGCAAATTCACGGGCCTTTGTACGTTTCCTCATAATTCCTCTGTCTGTCTAAATAGAAATTAATTTAAGTAACAAAAAATGAGAGTATATTTTATCAGAAATGGTGCTTATTTACCTAACATTTTATCAAGATTGGCCATTTCAATGGCTGATAACGCTGCATCCTGTCCCTTGTTTCCATCCTTGCTACCTGCACGCTCGATAGCCTGCTCAATGGTATCCGCTGTTATTACCCCAAATACCGCAGGTACGCCTGTGGTCAAACTAACGTTGGCTACACCCTTTGCAACCTCACTTGCGATATAATCAAAATGTGGCGTTGCCCCACGTATTACTGTTCCAAGACAGATAAGTGCATCATATTTCTTTTTCTTGGCAAGTTTAAGGGTAATAAGTGGAAGTTCAAAGGCACCCGGTACCCAAATTATCTCTATATCAGATTCCCTTGCTCCATGTCTTGATAGCGTATCCAAACATGCCTCAAGCAACCTCTTTGTTATAAAATCATTGAACCTTGATACAGCTATCGCAAATTTCTTATCCCTTGCTATCAAATTGGCCTCATACGTCTTGTTCATAACAACCTCCTTTTTCTAATTTATTTAATCCCTACTTTTTTTAGCTCATGCCCGAGCTTTATCTTCTTTGCTCTAAGGTATTTTTTATTTATCCTATTTGGCGTAACCTCAAGCGGAACTTTTTTTACTACCTTGAGCCCATATCCCTCAATCCCTACTATCTTCTGGGGATTGTTTGTAATAAGTTTAATGTTTTTAATCCCAAGATCTACCAGTATCTGCGCGCCTATTCCATAATCCCTAAGATCAGGTTTAAAACCAAGCGCCTCATTGGCCTGAACTGTATCAAGCCCCTTATCTTGAAGAGCATATGCCTTGATCTTGTTAACCAATCCGATACCTCGCCCTTCCTGTCGCATATACAATATTACACCGCCACCATGCCTCTTAAGCATCTTCATAGAAAGCTCTATCTGTTGGCCACAATCACATCGAAGCGACCCAAACACATCACCCGTCAGACACTCTGAATGAACCCTTACTAACGTTGGATCCTTTGGCTTATTTAATGCTAAGGCTATATGGTAATCCTTACCGATAACCGATTCATAGGCAATTAATCTGAAGTTACCATAAGGTGTAGGGAGGCGTGTCTCAGCTACCCTCTTTATAAGCTTTTCTGATTTTCTTCTATGTTTAATAAGATCTGCTATGCTACATATCTTAAGGTTATGTGTCTTTGCAAACTCTATAAGCTGCTTTGTCCTTGCCATAGTACCATCCTCATTCATAATCTCACAGATGACACCGGCTGGATAAAGCTCTGCTAATCTCATAAGATCGATAGTTGCTTCGGTATGACCCGCTCTCACCAAAACCCCTCCATCCAATGCTCTTAAAGGAAATAAATGACCTGGTCTTATAAGGTCTTCTGGCTTACTTTTAGGATTTATTAATGTCTTTATGGTATGAGCCCTATCATGAGCCGATATTCCAGTTGTTATATTATGCTTTGCATCAACGCTCATCATCCATGCTGTTCCATAGGGATCTCTATGCACATTATCGGGTAGCATTGGCTGAAGCTCTAGTTTCCTTAATCTGTCTGCCTCCATAGGTACACAGATTAGACCTCTGCCATGCTTTGCCATAAAATTAATATCTGATGGTTTAACATGCTCTGCTGCTATAATAAGGTCACCCTCATTCTCGCGGTCCTCATCATCTATGATGATTACCATCTTGCCTTTTTTTATATCAGCTACTATCTCTTTTATTGAATTGAACTTCATTTTTCTCTCCAAAAAAAATCCCGAAGACAATTCTCCGGGAAATTAAATATCCTTTACCTTATCTCTTCTCCCATCTAGCCTTTTACAATCGGCACTGGAATTGTTGCTATTTCTAGCAACTTACCAGTTCAATCCCTTTTTTTGAGACTCGCGGGCTTTACCGCCGGTGGGGAATTTCACCCTCTCCCGAAGATCAGAACTTAGTTTATATCAAAATAAGGCTTTTCTGTCAAGTATATTATCCAAAGAGTAATTTTTTGAGGTTACAGGTTAGGGAAATTGTTAGATATAATTACAAGCTATCTTAATTGTAAAGTACTATGTATTTACCTACGACTTAGGTTTTTATCTTCGTAGTGCTTTCTTAAGTCATTCTCTATCCATTTAATAGATTCCTCTATAATCTGCTGACTTTGCTCTAGCTGCTCCTTTTGAACAGACTTAGTTAATATACGAGGTCGTATAAGGACAACCATCTCGGTATCTAAAGAGGTTTCTTCCTTGCTGCTAAATAAGGCACCCATCAATGGGATATCTCCCAAGATTGGGGTCTTTGAATGTTTATCCAAACGGCTCTTCTGTAACAAACCCCCAATAACTATCATCTGTCCATCTTGAACCCTTAAAGTCGTTAGAGCATTCCTTTTACTAATAACTGGGAGTCCTTCTTTGCCCTTACCTGCTACATCGCTAACCTCTGGCTGAATAGTTACAGTTATCTCGCCTGTATGAGATATGACAGGTATAATCTTAAGGGTAACGCCTGAGGTAATCGCTTGAAGGGTATTATATGGATAGGCAGCAGATCCGGTATTTATTAAATGGTATTCTTCTCTCCCTATATGAATACTTGCTTCATGTCTGTCAAGGGTTGCTATGCGTGGATTTGCCCTAATAACAGCCTTACCGTTTTCAACAAGGTTATTTAAAGACATCAATAAATCAGGGAAATCATCTCCCGAAGATGTCCATCTTAATGACCCAAGCAAGGAATTCATTCCCACATGCCCTTCTGACCATGAGCCGGTCCAATCAATACCCAAATTTTTCAAGGCCTCGGTCGAAATCTCTGTTACAATAGCCTCTATCATAACCTGCGCAGGAGGTCTATCAAACTTTGAGATATCTTCCTTGATTCTACCTATAATATCCGGCGTAGCGGTTATTGTCATGGTATTGGTTTCCTCATTTATCTTAACATATGGTTCATAGTGCTCTGAAAGAAGCTCCGGAATATCTCTTGCCCTTATATATGTACTTTTAATAAACTCTGTTGTTGTCAATAAGCCAAATGAAGGATTGGATGATACCGGAAGACCTATTAGGTAATAACTATCATCTACCTTTCTAAACGAATACCCTCCTCCTACTAAAATCATCCTAAGAGCTTTTTCTAACGGCACATCTTTCAGTTCCAACGAAATAATACCCTGTACCGAATCATCCGGTATGATAGGTATTCCACACTGAGCCGACATATCCGTCAACGCCTGCCTTATATCAGTTTCATAGAACACGTTTGTTATTAGGGGTTCTTTATTAGCATAAGTAGTGTTTTGTGCATAGAGCTTTATATTCAAGGTACATATAAGAAAAACTACACTTATTAGAATAATTGTTTTTGACAACTTCATCTTTATCACCTTCCTTAATAGTTAAACAAGGTTCAGTTTCAGTTCTGCTGTGGCTGAGTCCAAACCTTGCTTTTTCCCATCATCTATGGGTTCAAAAATAAGCTTTGTATTAAATTTTCCTTTTATGTTTTTTGGAATTTTTATATTTAATATCACCTTCTTTGCCTTATTAGGCATAAGCAAAAGATTTACAGGAGAAAATACTACGCAATTCTTAAGCTGGCCGATATATTTTGATGAGTCTTTACTATCTTTAGAATTTACTTTAATATCTGACATATAAATCCTTAGTTTAACAGGAAGTTCCGTTTGATTAGCTATATTTATTGCCGCTCTTCTGAAGCCACCGCCTGGAATCTTTAAATCCAAGCTTTTCGGGTTTAATCTAAAACTCGCTACTTCGATTCTATAATCCTCTTTAATTTCATCTGTGCTATCTATATCCTTTGTTAAGCCAACCGTAAATGGTATCTTTTTAAATATTGAACGTCTTCCTTTGTACCTTATTATAGCCTCAGCTGTATATTCGCCAACACGAAGCGGACGTTTATACTCGGCCTTAAAATCTCTCATACTTTCCGGTAGAACAGTTCCCTTACCAGACACAAGCTTTGCCTGTCCTACACGACGATTATCTTTGTCTCTTACCACCAAAAGGCCGTTTGCTATAAAATGAATATTTCCCGTATTCTTGACTGTGGTTGTAAAAATGAGGGAGTCTGTCTTGCTATCTTTCTCAACCAAAAAATCTCCCATCTCTGCCTTTTTAATAATACCGCTACCTGATACAGTGAGTTTAAAGATAACTGCAATACGCCATTGCACATTCATACCTATAGATGTTTCTTCTTTCCTCTCTTTCAGCTCGCACATTATAGCACTATAGTAACCACCGGGTTTTGCGGATAGGGGCACCTTTAACTTAAGCACAAACTT
>CAZOIE010000025.1:0-1702 GCA_964579905.1 uncultured Planctomycetia bacterium | reverse complement strand
CCTAAGCCAGTTAGAGCAGGAATACGCTGTAGAGCCTGCTTCCGGAAACTGTGGGGTTCCTTTTTTTGTCATGGTTAGGTCTGATGTATATAGACGAAAACTCTTCGTAAGCATATTTGAATCATTTGTAATCTCTACGGCAAATGTTTTTAAAGATCCTCTTCTTGAGCGCGCTTCAATAACAGCAGGATTTATCATAAATTCTGTAAATGAGCCTTTGTTAGAAGCATATGTAGAATATGGAATAACCAGCAAGCCAAGCGAAAATACCATAACTAACAAAATTGAAATAGATTTATTCAAATACTCCCTTCTATATTCACGGATCATGCAACCTATTCTGGTAAGATAAAAATAGGTATCTAAGGACCGATCTCTAGAAACGCAAGGTCGGTCCTTAGCTTTTAGCCATTTTGTTATTCTCAACTTGTTTTCTTTCATCATTTTAGCACCTTATAAAAATAGAGTCGCGGCAGCAAGGCTTACAGTTCTTGTGAAAATGTTACTGTGAACTCATCTGTATAGGTTGAGCCTACACTTGTATTGCCCTTGGCATCTACCCTATTCCACAGGCCAACTAAGTACGGCCTAGAAATAAGACCAGCAGAAGCCTCTGCCCCTCCTTGGTGTGATATATTTATAGGCGGTGGTACAGCTATATGCTTTGGAAGTTCATGGGTTCTGTTGAACTCAGGAGCATCAATAAACCTTGGCTTGTGAGGCATTATCCCATCCTTAACTATTGGATCGAAAGGGGTCAAAGCATAGGCTGTTGGAAGATTCTTTCCGGTTTCATTTCTTATATGGTCTGCTCCTGATACCGTCATTAAAACCTTCGGGTATCCCTCTACTAAGGCACCACCGGTATCAATATCTGCTATCTTCGCAATATAGGCACCTTTTTTCTTAATGGTCCACCGCACCTTCGTGGATGAAAGGCTTACGCTGAGTGTATTCGGAATGGTTGCCTGGACTTTCATTTTGTACTCAAGTCCGCTATGCCCATTAGCCATCGCAAAGGCAGATGCTCTATCCGCACCAACCAATCTTCCGGTACTTGCCTCATAAACCTTAAGCTGTTTTTGTCCGATCGGTGGAATTTCATCGGCGGCGTTACATACCCCAACAAACCACACAAACAGAAGCAGCGCTATCAACACTGTAAGTCTCAAAAATCTGTCTCTAATCATTTCTATCGCCTCCTTTCTAGGTTAATTTTAGATGTCGTTGCTTAGGTTTTTGTTCTCTTATTATTCTCAATCTGATTTTCTTCGTCATTTTGACACCTTAAAAAATAGAGTCGCTGCATTAGGTTTCAAAGTTCTTGTGAAAATGTTACTTTAAACTCATCCTTATAGGTTGAACCAATACCTACATTGTTCTTAGCTTCCACTCTATTCCACAAACCAACTGGAAATGGCCTTGGTAGTGCAACGCCTTCAGAAATACCTTCTGGCCCTTTAGTGTGTATCATGTTATCTGGAAGTTCATGGGTACCGTTGAACTCTGGAGCGTCGATAAATTTTGGGGTACCTGGCATAAACTTTCCAGGCAGATAATTTAAAGTGGTTAAAGCATAAGCCGTTGGAAGATTCTTTCCGGTTTCATTCCTTATATGGTCTGCTCCCGATACCGTCATTAGCACCTTTGGCCCACCTGGAACTATAGGACCACCGGTATCAATTTCCGCTATCTTTGCCAT
>CAZOIE010000024.1:0-10351 GCA_964579905.1 uncultured Planctomycetia bacterium | reverse complement strand
AAACCAAAGCGAAAAGAGTATTGATGATCAAATAAGAGTGTGTAAAGACTATATTCAAGCACATGATATGTCTATTGAAGATAAGCATATTTATGTAGATGAGGCAATTTCAGGCTCAGTTATTAACCGACCGGCGTTACAAACCTTACAAATAGCTGCTGAAAATAAGGAGTTTGACGCTGTAGTAGTAGATGATCTATCCAGATTATCACGTAGTAATCACCAAATGCTCACGATGGTTCTTAAATTCAACTATCTACAGATTAAGATCGTCTCAGTCTCCGATGGTATCATTAGCGACGATGACAATTCAAAATTAGGCATTCACTTGCGTGGATTAATGAATGAATTATATCTCGATGTAGGGGAAAATGTCTATGGCTACTCCACGCATCCTGTAGGCGAACTAAGGCTAAACAAGAAAGGCCAGGCTAGATACGAGGGAAAAGTTCACAAGATTAATCAAGAAGAAGCAGATATCGTACGAGGAATATATAAGCAATTCATCGAAGGCAAAAGCCTAAATAAGATTGTCCAACAACTCAACCAAGATAAGATTCCAACTAAAAAAGGATTTCCTGGGGGATGGAACATATCAAGTGTAAGCACAATATTAAAGAATGAAAGATATATCGGCCAATGGGTCTGGAAAAAGTATAAAAATGTCAGAGATCCCCTTACAGGCAAAAGAAAAAGAATCATGCGGCCAGAAAATGAATGGCTGTCCACCTTTAGACAGGATTTGATTATAATCGATGCTGAGCAATGGAAAAAGACTCAAGAAAGATGGCAATTTATTAAAGGAACATGGCCTGTGAGAAAGAAATATAAAAATAGCAATATGATACAAAAAAACTATGCCCACTCCTCCCCCTCTCATCTTCTTTCAGGACTCTTAAGATGTCAATGCTGCGGAGGCGCTATTATCCTTGTAGGCGGTAAAGGAAGTGGCTATTATGGATGCTATAACGCCAAGAGAAAAACCTGCAATAACAGCCTATTAGTACCAAGAAAACGTATAGAAAAGATAATAATCTCAGAGTTAAAAGAAAAAATCTTAACCTTGGAGAATTTGAGATATGTTTATGAAAAAGTAGAAAAGCTAGTCTCTTCCGGTATGAATGAAGTGCCGGAGCTTATTAAGAAAAAAAGGGCTCAACATGAGAAAATAGTACATGAACTGCAAAATTATCTAAACTACATTAAGCTGGGTAATTTCTCAAAGGCCGTATCTGAAGCGCTAAAAGAGGCTGAAGAGAAAAGAGAAAGTCTGGGAGGAGAGATTAAATCCTTGGAGTTTCAGAAGCTTAAGACCTTCAAAACACCACCTAAAGAATGGATAAAGGATAGATTGGAAAACCTGCATGAGACATTGGATAAGAACACCTGTTCTTCTGCCATGGCTCTAAAAGACCTGCTTGGAACCATACATCTTGAGCCTATATCTGATAAGAATGAGGATTTTTATGGAATTATGAAGGGGAATTTTGAAAAGGTAGCCACCAATGAAAATGGGGACAGTCCGCTAAAGGGACAGTCCCCATTTTTATACAAATTCAAGCCTTACTATATAGCTCATACAAAAATACAAACCCTTGCCCTGTTGGATGACAAGGATAAGGGTTCGAATAGGTTGCGATGGTGGAGGCGGCGAGAATCGAACTCGCGTCCCTAAGTATCCTTAGTAAAAGCTTCTACATACATAGCCCATATTTTAGATTCGCATCCACTAGCTCCTATGGGCAGGATTTAGTGGTCGCTATCCTTTATATGAGTTTCGACGAACCTCCTAAAGGAAAAAAGGTTCATCTAGCCTGCTTCCGGCGTCTTTTTGAGCGTCGCAGGCAACACCCAAAAGACGTGCTGCTAATTATGCAGCAAGTGCAAAATCAACTTTGGCAGTTGATTCTATGCAAGGCTTTTTTTGAGGCCTGCCTTGCAACCTCAGCATGCCACTCTTACCGGTTTACCTAAGTCGATACCTTTCGCCCCCTTTCTCTTTCATTTCTCTCTCTATTTCTCTTCTAATGATATCCTTCTTGATATCTTCTCTCTTATCGTACAATCTCTTACCCTTACATATACCAAGCTCAACCTTTATAAGCCCTCCCTTTAGATATACGCAAATAGGGATTAGGGCAAAACCTTTTTGTAAGCTTTCGCCGATTAGTTTATTTATCTGCTTTCTATGTAAAAGGAGCTTCCTAACCCTTTTGGTTTCAGGGTTAAACCTTCCCGCCTTTTCATAAGGTGAAATATGGGTATTGTATAAAAATGCCTCGTTGTTATCTATTCGTGCAAAGCTATCCTTGAGACTTACGTTGTGTTCTCTTAGGGACTTGACTTCGCACCCTTTTAGCTCAATACCGCATTCCAGGGTTTCTAGAATCACGTAATCCCTTCGTGCCTGGCGGTTTGTAGCAATAATCTTTCTTTTTTTCTCGTTAGGGTCTGTCATTTTAGCATAATATATGTGAAATATAAACTTAAAAATAATGGCAGTGTAACCAAGCTTAACATATGGACAAAAAATATGCCATGGCTAATAAGGACATCTTTTTTATTATATCTTTGCAATATTATAGACAGGCTTACTGCCGGAGGCATAGCCAGTTGGACAAAAATAAGCAGTCCAATAAGCTTAGGAATATTAAAGTGCATTATACAAAGTAAACCCAAAAGCGGCATAATTATAAGTTTTGCCAATGTAACTAGGGATACAGCCTTAATATTAATATTTTTCCCCAATCGTACCCTTGCAAGGTTCCCTCCTACAAGCAGCATAGCCAAAGGCAGAGTGCAATTACCGATTAAACTTAGAGGTTGAAAAATAACCCCCGGAACAAAATTATTAAACCTAAACGCGATAAATAAAAGACTAAATAAAACGGCTATTAGGGGCGGATTTATCAAATTGTTTATCGTGGGTTTGTTCTTAGGATTAAATGTTAATAAATAAACCCCTAGGGTCCATACCATAATATTAAATCCTACAAGAAACAAGAATATATACGTAAACATGTAAGTTATCTGCTCACCCGGCAAAAGTGCACAGGCCAACGTAAGCGGCAGATATCCTGAGTTTTGAAAGGTAATCAACCCCAAAAACTGCATTTTACACTCAGTTTCCTTAACGAAAAAAGAAAACAAAAATCCGATGAGTAGACCAAATATATTTACCCCAATACCTATCAATGGGAAAATCCACCAATTAGGGTATTGGCCGAATGTAAAATTCTTTATCAGTTGGCAGAAGATTAATAGCGGCAGGGTTAATTCGATAACCAAGCGGCTTATAACATCCAAACCCTCCTTATTTAGTTTTTCCTTTCTTACAAGGAAAAAACCTATTGCCCCCAAGATAAAGATCTCGATAACGGCAAAGCTTGTAGTCCTAAGTGATGCTAAAAACATACCTTTCCTTTCTATGATTAGTGAGAAGTATTATAGCAGTAAACCTCTTAGACCTTCAAGGGTTATATTTCACATCTCTCGATTGTTTTGTTTGACATAACTTATGGCGTGAGATATACTTAAAATGTTTTTTTGAGGTAAAAACTGGAATGATTAATACTTCTTTGTGGATGAAGGTGTATTTATAAAAGCGGAAGTGGTGGAACTGGCAGACACGTACGCTTCAGGAGCGTATGGGGCAACCCTTGGGGGTTCAAATCCCCCCTTCCGCACCAATCTATACTTTATTCGATCCTTCTCTTCTCGTCAAAGTAATCCAAATCGCTTAAAGGAAGTATTACAGAGGTAGCAATATTGGCTAAATGGGCGGCTATACGCTTATAGTATCTCGCCATGAGCACGAAACAAACTGCCTCATTTACGCTGAGACTGCTCTTAGGCAACTCATTAACGATCTTATCGCACCTCTTCACTATGTCCCTTTCATGTTTCCAAGAGGAGGCTGCTGTTTCCTCATCGGCCTCAATAAAGGCTTTCTCAGCCTGATTAAAAAGCTCCGATATATCCTTCTCCATGCTATTAAATAGAGGTGTATATTTCTCATTATCAATTGGCTTATCAAGAAGTCTGGTTATCTCAAAAAGGTTTTTCGAATAATCACCTAGTCTTTCTGCGTCCTTTACTACGCTCATTAAAAGAAGACACATGGATACATCAACGGATGGTTGCAAAGAAAGATGTTGGACAATTCTTTTTCTGATATCCCTTTCTAACCTATTCACATTCTTATCTATCTTGTAAATCTCCTCATCCAGACCTTTAACCTCTTCATTATGGACAAGCTTTTTACAGATAGAATCAAACATGTTGTGCGTATCTTCCAGCATATTTTTAAAATCTTCCAATACCTGTTGCAAAAAGTCTTTCCCCTTCCAGAACTGCATAAGATTCTTAAACATTTTTACCTCCCATGTTACTTAAAAAACTGTGAAATTGTAATCAAAAGTAGTGGAATCAAGAAGAAAGTGCATAGCACATAAATAGCAGCATATCTTCTCTTTTTATAGGCAAGGTTACCTAGGTTCCTTGCCAGTCTTATCGGAATCTTTCGTATCACCTTTATCGGATAAATACATACAACGCCTATTGTATTAAATAAAAAGTGGACAAATGCTATGGTTATACCTGCTAGATTTCCCGTAGCAAATGAAGCCAATATTGCAGTCGTTGTGGTCCCGATATTAGCACCCATTGTAATTGGGAAAATAGTCTCTACCGTCAATATTCCAGCCGCAACTAGTGGAACTAGCAGCGAGGTAGTAATAGAGCTACTCTGGACAAATGAGGTAAATAAAATTCCTGCAATAATCGCCAAGGCGCCACTTTTACCGATAACATTATTTAGGACAACTTCTGCCCTTCTTACAACAAGCACCTTCATCAATTTAACTATAGCATATAAGGAGAAAAACAATATAACCATAGAAACAATAAGCATAGAGATATATATAGCTTTATCCGGCATATTTAGAACATCTGAAAATATGTCTTTTATAAAGTGTACAGCGGGCTTAGTGGCTAGCTTAATAGGACTTGTAAATTTTATTCCTCCCACATTGGCAAATAATTTACTCATTTGGGTAGCTGCTTTTTGCAGGATACCGGTAGTCAATTCTATGGGAAAGAGTATCGTAACGCAAATAATGTTAAAAAAATCATGCACCGTTGAACCGCTTATGGCACGTTTAAATTCATCTCGCCTGCTAAAGTGTCCCAGAGCTACAAGTACAGCGGTCACCGTGGTTCCAATATTCGCTCCCATAACAATGGGAATGGCGTTTCTGACTGTGATTACGCCACCCCCTACCATACCTACTACAATGGAGGTGGTGGTTGACGAACTCTGGACTACGCTTGTGGCAAGAATTCCTATAAACAACCCTATGAATGGGTTTGAGGTTGTGCTTATTAGTTTTTCGGCAAACTCTTTACCGAAACCTTTGAAGGCAGCGCCCATAAGGGCAATACTTACAAGGAAAAGGTACAGAGAAACAAAAACAAGGAAAATTCGTATAGATGTCTTAAAAATATCTCTTTTCATAATATTAAACTTTTAAGGAAGGAAGATGTGATTCTAACATTCCTTAACGCTTTTGTAAATAGAAAAATATTTTTTAGAAATTCAACATTCCAGCTCTGAATATAAAATACTCACCAAGAATAATCATGGCGAACGCCAAGCCCCTCTCTATTATACGCATCAGCTTCTCTGATTTTGGTAGGGCTGTCAAAATACCGGTAAATGTACCAATAAGAATTAGTACTGTACCAAGACCTATAGCAAATGTAAAAAGTAGGGTAAATCCAAATACAACACTTTGGGTAGTTGCTACATATGCCAACAGTGCCCCTAATACAGCGGCTGTGCAAGGAGAAGCAACAAAGCCCGAGGCAACTCCCATAATAAATACAGAGAGCATCCCTCCTTTTCTCACCCTTCCGGCACCGGCCCTGCTTAGCAAGAATGTTGGAAGTGTAATAACATTAAGTAGTGCAAGACCAAATAAAATTATAATATTCCCTACTATAAGGTGTGCCAGGGAGCTTGATTGAATCTCACCAAAAAAACTACCGGTCATTGCAGCAATCATACCAAGGATTGAGAATGTAAACGCTATGCCAAGTACGTAGGTAAAGGATAAAATGAAGTTTCTAAGCTTTGACTTTTCCTTCCTTGCACCTATAACGCCCACGATGATAGGTATAAGTGGATATACACACGGTGTAAATGAGGTTATTACCCCTCCTATTAGGACGACTATGTAGGTCAGGGGTGAGATATTTGTTAGATAGCTTTGAATATTTTCCATTCTACAACTCCTATCAGTTTAAAATTCCATGTTTTTGAGTCGCTTTATAGCCAGCGATATAGGTACGCAAGCAGCAAGCAAGCTTATAACAAAAATTAATAGAGCGACTATTATAAGTTGTCTTATAAATGCCCCATGGCTTATAGCCCTTAAAACAAAGTGCAGATGAAAAGGTATTGCAATAAGTATGACCACCAATGATACATAGAAAAGATTTATAACAAACGTTAGCGTTCCGCCAAATCCTGATACTATCGCAGCAGGATTATCATCTCTAAAGTTTGGAAAAATTGCACCCAAACCCACAGAAAGCCCAACAAGCGCAAAACACATAATAAACACTATAGCACAGGAAATCCACATTATCATCCTGGAAACATTAAGCATATTATTGGAGAGTATTATCAACGGCATCGTGATCAAAAGGGCCGTTATGGTCCATAGCCAGAATTTCTCAAGTATTATGGTTGAAAGCTTCAAGGGGGCAAGGCCCAATATCCAGAGGCGCTTACCTTCTAAACTAAACTGCGGAAATACAAACCTGACACTTAGGGACGCAAGAACCAATGTGGTTGAACCAAGATTGAGAAAGGCCACGAAGTTTTTCCACTTGGCCGGAAGCAGGTTATAAGAGACGTTCTGAATATTAGCAAAATATACTGCCAGGATTCCAAAGAATATTATAAACTGTGACCACTGTACAGGATCTCTCCAGAACAGTTTTACATCCTTGGTAACAAGGGCCTTTATCTTGGGCTTTAGGAACCACCAAAAGGTTTGAAGTTTATCTATAACAAATGATACGCTATCAAACTTCTCTTTTTGACCACTCCTATGTGATAAGACCCATCCTGAAAAATAGTACTGCTTTGAAAGAAAAAGCAAAAACCTAACTGAAACTATACCGGTACTAAACAAACAAAGCCAATAGAATAAAGCATCCTGCAAATTACCATAATTAAAGGATAGAATCCCTTGGGTAACCCACCAACTCGGAAGAAGCGCACATTGTGAAACCTTAAAATATGGCGCAAATTTTCCAAGTAAGAATATATCTTCGAGGTTTCTTGGCTTTACTCCAAACCTGAATGTCGCAAGCATAAAGAACAAACTCATGACAAAAAGTGCTATAAATAGAGCTTTAAAGTATTTTCTCGGGATGAATCTTATAAGGAGCAGCGTAATAAATGTACCAATGCTTGATGCGATAAACAAGAACGGTACAAAGAAAAATACAAGTGCCCCGTAGAAATACAAAGGCAGCTCCTTTATTATCCCATAGGCTGACATAAACGGTATAAGTAATACAACAAATGTCCAGGAGCTTAGTAGAGACGACTCGATAAACTTGCCCGTAAAAATCTCTTTATATTTTAAAGGTGTTGTAAAAAGAAACTCTATCTCACTAGAGCTGTAGATGGTTGAGTAGGAAACTATGATATTACTGAATATTAGAAGGCAAAATAAACTAAAGAAAAATAAGAACAACATCCTGGTTACAAGCACTATCCCTACCTCTTGGATGGCCTGAAGCATAGCAAACATCTTATATGAAACCATAAAGATAGCCAGCAGGAACAGAAAAATACAAAAGTTGACAAAAAGAATCTTTAACGTGGAATGCTTCCCTATTGAACGAAATTTATTGATTACAATATCAATCTTACTCTTAAAGAGAATGAATATATTGGACATAATCTATGGACTCTTTTCTTCTTCCTCGGTTATCCTAAGAAAAATATCTTCGAGCCTTCCCTTTATTCCACTTAATTTACTTAACTCATCAAAGGTACCTATAGTAATAAGTCTTCCCTTATCTATAATAGCTATCCTGTCGGCCAATTCCTCTGCAAAGGACAATGTATGCGTTGAAACAAAAACCGTAACGCCCTCTTTTGTCTTATTCTTTAGTATGTTCTTTATCGTCCTAGCGCTGTATGGATCCAGTCCCACCATAGGCTCATCCACTATTATGACCCTGGGATTGTGTATTAGTGCAGCACAGAAAACAAGCTTCTGCTTCATGCCATGCGAAAAGTCCTCGATAAGTTGATCCTTATGCTTGGACAATCCAAAGATGTCAAAGTACATATCAGAGCCTTTCTTAAGCTCTTGTTTGCTTATGCCGTATATGTCCCCAATAAAGCAAATAAATTCATCTGCGGTAAGCTTATCATACAAAAAAGGAGAATCCGGGATATAGCTTATAATGCTCCTTGCCTCACAGTAGTCGCTGCTTACATCATAGCTACCTATCTTTACACTTCCTTTGGTAGGTTTAATCAACCCTGTTAACATCTTTATCGTGGTTGTTTTTCCTGCGCCGTTAGGCCCTATAAAGGCAAAAAACTCTCCTTCATTAATCTGTAGATTTAAATCATCAACGGCTTTAACCCCGCTAAATACCTTTGTCAAACCTTCTATCTTTATCATATTGCAATATCCTTTTTTTTATAAAAAAAATTACCTATGCTCTAATATTTTAATTTTTAGCTTTCCAAGCAATCTCACGATCTCGATCTGCTTATCAAGTCCCCCTGATATAATCTCTATGTGTGTTGCATCTGCAAAGTCCTGACCCAATGTTGGATCAATACTTATCCATTCTCCCACATATACCTTACACCATGCATGGTAGAAAAATCTTCCGTTTATATATACAAGTCCATAACAAACCTTGGTGGGAATGCCTGCGGCCCTTGCAAGCGCTGCAAACAAAAAGCTATGCTCATTGCAATCCCCCACCTTTCTATCTAGGGTATCCAGGGCACTGGGTATGCCTATAATAGGCCTTTTGGTGATATTTTTGAATAGCCACTCTTTTATTTTCTTGGCGCATATAAAAGAATTGGTATGCCCTTTTATAATATCTCCTGCAAGCTGCTTTATCCTTTCATCCTCCGATTGAATTAAGCGCTCCGGCATAAGAAATTCATCTAAGCCTTCATCTCCAATAGGTAGTTCCAGCGCATCTTTAGAAACAATCCTTCTGTTTATCTCAAGTCGTAAAGGTTCTTCTGAAATTATATTTTGCCTTTCATCTGAAAGTGAAAAAAGAGAGTGTTCTAATCCCTCCAGTTCAACCCTCATATATGAGGTACTATTACTTATACCTGGCTTACCCTCTGGTAATATAGATATAAGAGATATTAAATCCTCAGGTGTCTTGGTAAGATATCTTTGATAAACTATAGCTTCCTCCATAGGCTCCTTTACCATAATCCAGCCAAGAGGTGTCTCCTCCCTTAATATATGGCCATCCTCCGACACCCATGACTTGAGCTTTAACCCCTTATAATCAACCTCAACAACATATGCTGGCACAATATCTCCTCGATAAGCGAAGCCAACCTTTTCTCTTACAAAAAGCTTTACCTTCTCAACGGAAAGCGTAAAAGGCTCGAAAACATCTATAACAAAACTTTTTCCAACTGAAAGCTTGCCAAGGAACTCTATGGGGGTCAGGATATTAGCTATAAACACATCCTTTGGTATCATGATCTCTTTTAACATAACCCCCTCTTTGGTAGTTGCCTTTATCTTGATAAGATTTCTACCTTCGGCATATCCTTCTATCTTCATTATCTGAGGGCCTATCTTCATGTCGAACTTAAAGTTCTTCAAATTGTAGTTTATGTCTATCATTGTCTTTCCCTTGAAGAACACCCTTTGGTATTCCCCAAGCAAAAAAATCAATAGTTCCATTTCATTGCTAATTTGGTATCCAGAGAAGTTTTTTTCCTCATAGGCATTGATAATCGTGTTGGAGTAGCCCACCTTCTTATCATTGAAGTATATGCCCATCCAATGATCTCGAAGCAAGAGCTCTTTTGGTAGGAAATACTTATAAGCGATAAAACTCTGTGGTTTTGTAATAGGATATATCTGGCTGTCTACAAGCAAAAACATCATCACAAGCCATAAAAGAATTGTTCCGACGTTAAATGTCTTGAAGAAGATTTTTTTGATCATCCTGCTTAGCTGAGAATGTTAGTAGCTGTATTTCTTAAGTACCCCGTTTTGGAATTTTAGGTAGATAGGATTCTCTCTATTTTTATAATAAACCC